>CAZCXC010000105.1:0-3078 GCA_964502505.1 uncultured Enterobacteriaceae bacterium | reverse complement strand
CCGCTTTCAAACTTTCGAATGGTAATGGGTCAGAAGAAAAAACCTTTTCTTTCTTTACTTTTTTCTGTTCTGTTTTCTTGTCTCCAGTAAATGGCACCAGATCAATCAAGTTGGAATTCAGGGTGGCTGCAAGGGCAGGGCGTTTACCACTCAAATTGATAGTTGCATCACCTGCAATATCAGTATTACCCACTTTAGCTTTTAATTTGCTTAGCTGGTATGCACCTTTTTTATCTTTAACCTGAGTTGAGAGCGTAACCGGACCAATGGAAGGTAAATTTCCACCGGATAATTTGTTCAGATCAGCCAGGTTTTCAAGATTAAGGTTAATTGCAAGATCAAAACCTTTTACTTTTGTTGGATCGCCGAATGTTCCATCAGCACCGATCTTGATTTTACCTAAACTAGCCTTTAGCCCTTTGATTGTATAAAGACCCTCGGCCTCTGACACATGGCTTGTAATTTTTACAGGCCCGACAGCAGGCAGTTCTTTTTCAGCAAGTTTGCCTATTGATACCAGGGAATCTGCATCCAGTGAAATATCCAGATCAAATCCCTTGGCCTGTTGTGGATCTTTTATTGTTCCATCAATAGCAGCTTTTATTACACCAAATTCCGCTTTCAACCCTTCAATGGTATAGATATCATCATCTTCCAAAAAATGTCCGTTAATTTTAAGTGGCCCACCCTTAGGAAGTTTTTTCCCTGTCAGCTTTGTAATTGTCGCCAGGGATTCTGCTTCCAGCGTGAGAGTGATATCCAGATCTTTAATGTCTTTCGGTTTTCCTACCTGCCCATCCATTTTAAGTTTTATATCACCAACACTTGCTTTGAATTTAACCGGGAAATTCTCATTTTCATTCAAGCTAGCTAAAGAGCCCAATCTACCATCAAAATTAACAGGAATTTCTTTATAGACGGCCTTGAGCACAATATCCATAGGATCTGAGAAGCCATCGGTATCCACCTTGAATTCTTCGATTGTTAAATGAGTAGTTTCGCCGGTAACACCATCTTTGTAGGTTAAATTGGCGTTTTGAATATCAATTTCGTTGATATTGAATCCCATGACTGCTTTTTCTGCTTCTTTTTCTGCTTTAGATGGTTCTCCAATAACCCAGTTTCCCTTACCTTCTTTATTGGTCTCAATTAATATATCAGGTGAAATTAAAATCAGGCGAGTAATATGTATATTCTTGCTAAGCAAAGGCAGTAGGGCAACTTCTACTTCAAACCGATCCACATGCAACATATCTGGCTTTGAGCCCCAGGCAGCGTTGCCAAATCTCACGTCTTCCACAACGACAGTTGGAATGAGGGAAAGCGCCATTTCAAACCTACCACCAACCTCGAAACTACGCCCAGTATTTTCTTTAACTAATTGTATTATATCATCTTTATATTGATTAACATCGATGATACTGATGGCAACGGTGATGACTACAAGAACGAGTACAGTTAAACCAATAAGAATTTTTATAATTTTGCCCATAATATTTCCTTTATAGTTGGGAGATTGAAGATATAAACTCATTATAGGAAGGAATCTAACATTACTGCAAAGATGGTCAGCAAATAATCCAAATAAATTGAATATTCATAAATTGAATGGTGAAAATATGACAGCTAGCAGAGCAGGGCATTCGGCCCGGTCTAGCCGTTATTATTGTGGGCGACAACCCAGCATCACAAGTTTATGTGCGTAATAAAATCAGGGCATGTGACGAAGTTGGGCTCTATTCATGTAGTACATGAATTTCCAATTAATATATTAGTAACAAATTAAATCTATCCATCCCAGTAATATGATTACCATTAAAAAAATACTATTAACAACGGTAATTATTTCTGCTGTCATCATAATACCGTTGTATTTAATCATCACCACGTTTGATGATGATGATTATCGGAAAGCGATTATATGGAGCGCACTTCATTTCACTGACTATGAACTGGAAATCAATGGTGCATTTTCAATTGATGTTTCAATGGATCCTGTAATCAGCGCCAAGCAGATAAACATCCGCTCATTGAACAGATCCCTCGAAGTTTATATTGAAACAATCGATTTGCAATTCGCACTTGAACCCTTGTTTTCAGATACCCTTAATATCAAATATCTGAATATATCGGATGTTGATATTAATAGTTACGAGCTTGAAGAAGAATCACCGCAAACTGATAACGAGGAACCATTTGCTTTATTACCTATTCTTGAATTGGCCAAGTTCAGGAACATCAATTATACCCATGAACGATCCGGTACACTTCCGCCAATTGATATTTTCCTGGAAGAACTGCAGTTAAAGGAGGCCTATCCTGATGGCAGTCGTATCCTTGAGGGCGCAGGCAGAATTGGGACGGATGAGTTTGTCCTGAATGGCGAGATGGGTAGCCTGGTTGAAATGTTTGAACCAACTAAACCCTTTCCTTTCATGCTTAACTGGAAATTATCAGGTGGTACGATCCGGGTTGGGGGTACTATTAATCAGCCCTGGACAGGTCAGGCAGTAAATCTTGCTATCTCTTCTGAGATTCATGATGTCAATTATTTATTAAGCCGATTTTATCCGGATGTGCCGGACCTGGGTCACTTGAGCTTCAGTGGCAATTTGATGGGTGACTATCCGGCATTCACCCTGGAATCAATTCAACTCAGCCTGTCACGTGATGAGGCTGTGAATATAAACGCCACTGGTCGTATTGAAGATATTACAACCATAGCAGGGCTGGATATTCAATACGAAATCACACTGAATGATTCAGCCATAATCAATCGGTATTTGCCCGAGGGATCACCACACATACAACAATTCATAACTAACGGACGTATACAGTCAAATGAAAACGAAATTCTTATAAAGGAAGCAAAACTACAGTTGGCAAATAATGAGGGACTTGTTATTCATGCCGAGGGATATACCGATCTACTGGATAGTCTGAATGAACTGCTACCGGATAATACAAAGATAACTGCAACAATAACCTCCCCCACAACCTATGCATTAAGTCCTTTATTAATAGAAAAAATACCGGAACTGGGACCTGTAGCGGGGCAAGTGGACCTTAATATAAAGG
>CAZCXC010000104.1:0-3205 GCA_964502505.1 uncultured Enterobacteriaceae bacterium | reverse complement strand
AAGTAACTCATCAAATTCTATTATTGCGTCTTCACCCTTAAATTCACAGATTAGCTTCTTGGCATTATTTTCTACACGAATTTCTTTTGCTTTATGGTTAAAACGAACATCAATATTTTCAGTAACAAATTTTTCTTTAATCAGTTCTGATATTTCTTCATCTTCACGTATCAATAGGCGAGGCAACATTTCGATCTGTGTAACCTGGCTGCCGAATCGAGCGAAACATTGCGTTAATTCACAACCAATCGGACCGCCACCGAGAATAATCAACCGTTTAGGGAGTGTACGAAGATCCCATATCGTATCTGAGGTAAAATAGTTAATTTGTTCTATTCCTGTGATAGGTGGTATGAATGGTTGTGCACCTGTTGCAATAACGATATTTTTTGTTGTCAATGTTTTGCCGTTGACTTCAATACTCCAGGGTGTTTTTATTATTGCTTCGCCCTGGATGCATTCAACGCCTAATTCTGTATAGCGTTCTATTGAATCGTGGGGTTCAATTGTTTTTATGACACGCTGAACTCTTTCCATAACATCAGCAAAATCAAAATCAACACTGGTTGATTTAAAACCAAATTCTTTAGCGCGCTGGGCATGTGCCAGGAATTTTGCTGACCGAATCAAAGCCTTTGAAGGGACACAACCTGTGTACAGACACTCACCTCCCATTTTGTGTTTTTCAATTAGTGTCACTTTAGCTTTAACTGCTGCTGCGATATAAGCAGTTACAAGACCCGCAGCACCTGCACCGATAACAACAAGATTACGATCAAAATTAGTTGGCTTTTTATATTTTTTGTAAACTTGGTGGGCCTTGATTGTGGTTATTAGCTTTTTTGCCAGGAGTGGGAAAACACCTAATAGAACAAATGCGAAAATTAGACCAGGAGATAAAATATCACCAGGTGAACTGATTTGGGCAATTTGTGTCCCAGCATTAACAAAGACAATAGTTCCTGGCAGCATACCAATCTGGCTGACAACGAAAAAAGTAAGGAGTCGAATAGGCGTAAGGCCCATTAGTAAGTTGATAATAAAGAATGGAAATATAGGGATTAATCTTAATGTAAACAGGTAAAGTGCACCGTCTTTCTTTATTCCTTCATTTATTGTTTCCAGGTGTTTAGAAAATTTATTTTGAATATAGTCATGAAAGATGAACCGTGAACAAAGAAATGCAATAGATGCACCGATTGGCGCAGCTAAGGCGACAATTATAGAGCCCCAAAGAATGCCAAAGATGGCCCCACTAATTAATGTCATAATACCAGCGCCAGGGAGGGATAGGCTGGTAACAATGATATATGTAAAAAAGAAATATAAACCCGTTTGAACTGGATGTGCACTATAGTAGTTTTTAATGGCAATCTGCTGAGAGCGGAAAAATTCGAGTGTTAGATACTGTTGCATATCAAATATGAAAAATAACGAAATCGCAGCTAATATTGTGCAAAATAGTAATAATTTATTTTTTTTCACGAAATGGCTCACAAATTTATGGTTTTATAGATAGTAATGTACATTAGTGTAATTTCATATATATACTGTAGTTCCAGCAATAAAATTTATATTCAGACAGGATCAATGAGAGATTGATATATTCTCACTGACCGTAAGAGTTAAGGATGTGTAATAAATGAGAAGAATTCTATGGATATGGTTTCCCCTAATTATTTCTGGAAGTTTACTGGCTGCGGATTTTTTAACGCCAACAGAGCAGGTAAAACAATCGGTTGATAAGGTTCTCACTATTTTAAGAGATGAATCACTGAATCGTGAACAGAGTTGGGAACGAATCAGTGCTGTAATCGGTGAAAGGTTCGATTATCGCAGTATGTCACAGAGTGTATTAGCAACTAATTGGAAGAGTGCTACTCCTGAAGAAAGAGAAAAATTTATAGAGTTTTTTTCACAATATCTTGAAGAGACTTACCGTACAAAAATTGAAGCATATTCAAATCAGGAAGTTTTTTATTTGAAAGAAACGATCAATGGGAAAAGGGCTGTTGTTGAAACGGTCATCAAAACAGAAGCAACGGAGATCCCCGTAAATTACAAATTAAAGAATAATGATGGTGAGTGGGTTACTTACGATGTTGTGATTGAGGGGGTAAGCCTGGTTAATAATTATCGTAGTACATTTGCTGCTATCGTGAAGAATGATGGTATGGATGGTTTGTTGAATGATATTCAATATAGAATTAATAAATATAAACAAGCAGAAGGGGTAGATTCTACTGAAGCAGAGCTTTAGGGCACCTCTAAAAATGCACTTTTCCCGCGATTGCGGCGTCATCTCCGTGCTCGAATCCTCATGTATTATTTATACATTCCGGTTCTCCGCGCGGTGCTTTCTTGCACTCATGAAAAAATTACTATTTTTAGAGGCACCCTTTAAATAATTTATTTGCCAGATTCAAATATATATTTGCTTATGAGCTCTTCAAGATTAATTGAAGGTTCTGTTTCCAGTATTTCCATTCCCGGTTCAAGATAATCGTCAGCACCACCTGGTGATATTTTAATAAATTTATCACCGATAATTCCAGCAGTACGTATAGATGCAATGGCGTCTTCTGATATATTTACATTTTTATCAATATCCATAGTCACTGACGCCAGATATCTTTCAGGTTCAAAATCTATTTTTGTTACTTTTCCAACTCTTACACCAGCAGCTTCTACATAAGCCCCTTCACGCAAGCCAGATACAGAGACAAATTTTGCCTTAATCATATATCTATTTTCATTCCATAGCCCAATGTCCCCCATCTTAAGTGCGATATAAGTGATACAGATAACGCCAATTAACATAAAGAATCCACTGGCTATCTCAATTGATTTTTTATTGTTTTTCATACCAATTTCCTTAAAGGATAATTGCTGTCAGTAAAAAATCAGAACACAGGATACAGATAGATGAAAGAACAACTGCATCCGTTGTTACGCGGCTAATGCCTTCCGGGCCATAAATCTCATTTTTTTCCATAGCCCGATGCAGATAAAAACCCTTTGCAGTCGCAATCCATACGATTAATAAACCATATACTAATGATTTTACAAGTCCCATTGTAATATCAGATTGTAAAACCGTGTCATTCATCCCGCCAAAGTAAGCACCGGAGCTTACACCGAACAATATAACACCGACAAAATAACCCCCAAATATACCAACCACAATGAAAATTGCAGTGAGAAG
>CAZCXC010000103.1:0-1935 GCA_964502505.1 uncultured Enterobacteriaceae bacterium | reverse complement strand
TTGAAGCCGTATTCTGACAACCACAGCGCTACATTCGGGAATTTCTCTGGAAATGTCATCTCCAGGTAGGTCTGCATGAAGTTCGCCTTGTTGAATGGATTTAGGGCTGCTACAAACCTGGTCACTAGTGCAGGAGCAGTAGTTGGGTTATTTCTAATTGCGTCAATTAACTCTTTAGTTTTTTTAATTCCGGGTTGATCTGGTGGAGCACCGAATGTTCCGAATGAAACGGGTGAGGATATAGGTAGTTTATTCGCGTCAGCAATTACGCCTAGTTCCTGTTCTGCTTCGATAAGGAATTGAATGGCTGTTGCAACAACATCGACTGAAAAACTTGTGCTGAGATCATATTCATTTCCAATTAGCCACATTGCAATGGCCTCATGCGGCACACCATTGGTTATGACTTCTGTTAAAATATCTTTAATATTCTGCTTAGGATCAAAGTCCCCGCATGCTTGGCTTTGGATACATTCGAGTGTAAAGTTTGAGATCGGAACGGCAACTCTAATCCCTAATTTGGAGCATTCATCTAGGAAATCTATGTGATTTCTAAATGGTGGAGAACTCCAGTTATAAAGATGAAGGAAATTTATGTTTAATTCATTAGCCATGATTTCTAAATCTCCTCGACCTGAGCCTGTGCCGCCTGGATTGTCTGATGACCACAGCCCTTTAAAATCATTGTTGGCAAAATCCGTATCGAAATATTTACAGCTAGCTGGGTTGAAATCACCTCTACCACAGCCTTGACTGTAATCAGAAGGCGCGGGCTGATAGGCCATGCCTCTTATTGGACGCAGATCAAGTATCTTCCGAGGGATTATAGCAAATGGACATCCAACACATTGGCCTATTGAGTTGTCTTGGCACGTGCATACACCATCTATCCAAGTGGCCTTAGAAAAATCAGCACCAGTTAAAAATGTACCGATTAAAATTGCACGAGTTAAAGTTGCACCGGTTAAAACTACATTCTCTAATTTTTGGAAACTCAAATCTGCACCTGTTAAATCACAGCCTATACACTTCCCCGTATTAATAAGTGTATCCACAGCTGGTGTCATTTGTGCTCTTGCATCTTTAGATACGGTGTTTTGAATACCCTTCACTATATTCGATACTACTACTTTGAATCTGTTAATTAATCCGTCCGTTTCTCTTGCTTGCTGGTTGTTCTCTGGATTTGGAATTATAAAAACAGTATGCGTAATCTCAATCCTTCCGTCATGGTGAATAGTCATAACATAATCCCCTGCCACGATTGCCTCCGTTACACATTCACCATTTACATCCAGCCTGAAAATCAGGTTTCCATCGACATCGTCAAGCTCCAAAAAATGCCCTGCCTGGGGATCGTCGTCTTCCCAGCAGTAAGTGTGTTCCAGTGTTCGTGTGTAAATAAGTGGAAATACGTCATTCCCCACTTCCCCTGTGTCGTTTTCAGTTTCCTCAGAGTCCGGATGCTCCAGGAACTTTACTATTGTATGTATCTCAGGGTCTGCACTAAGATTCTCATCATTTGCAAAGTCATTTTCTGTTAGCGCTTGTGTACCATCCTGTTCTCCGCCGTTATTACCACACCCACCAATAGCTCCGAAAGAAATCAAAATTATAAAAAGCAAATAAATAAACCTAATCCTTACCGCCATCTTACCTACCTCAACAAACTAGATTTAAAGATTCTAAATGAAATGTATTAACACTTCTATTATAGGTTGTAAGCCTAATTAAAGTCAATCTTTGTGAATGTATAAAACTTTAAGTTTATGATAGAATGGGGTTATTGAATATTGAAAAAAATATACTTGGAGGTTAATCATGGCAAAAAGAAGAAGCTTTCATTTTACACATGATAAAAACAATCGAGTGGGGAAATGGGAGAGTAAATAATTACATAATCAAATAACCACGTATTTACATAAATACATACAA
>CAZCXC010000102.1:0-8818 GCA_964502505.1 uncultured Enterobacteriaceae bacterium | reverse complement strand
TACCATTGTACGAATTAACTCTTTCCTCTCTTCATAATCTGCAATGACTTGACCATTTTCTCTGAGTTGTTCCACATAGTTGCCTGGTTCAGAAAGTTTGATGGGATCGGGTTGGTGAAAACGATGACCATAAGTCACGTTACTCGCAGTGATACCTAGTATGGTACAAGGGACAACTTCTTTTCCGAATAGCACTACTACCCAATGCACAGGTCGTACAAATTCAATATCACTATCTGACCACCGCATCCGCTTTGGGATCGGTAATCGGGATAGAGCTTGATTGGCAATATCAGGGATTAAATCTTTAGTATCTTTCCCTTTTTCTTTGACGGTATAACTTAACCATTCACCTTTATCGGTTTTTTGGGTTTCCAGATCATTCACTTCCACACCACAGGATTTGGCAAAACCAATTGCGGCAGGTGTTGGCTTGCCATTGTCATCAAAGGCAGCAGTAACTGCCGGGCCGCGTCTGGAATTTTCAATGTCGGTTTGTTGTGTTTCAAGATCTGAAACAATGACAGCAATTCTGCGTGGTGTAGCAAACCAATGTATTTCCTGTTGGGAGAGTTGGGCTTTTATCAGGCCTTCTTCAATACCATTGGCAAAAGCAGATGCTAATTTAGTTAACGCCTTGGGTGGTAATTCTTCTGTACCAATTTCGATGAGTAAATCTTTTGTTTCCGTCATGCTTATATATAAATGTTATTGTTTTTTCAGTAATGGGAATCCCATTGATTCACGTTTGCCATAATATGATTCAGCCACTGCCTTAGATAGACTTCTTACCCGTAATATAAAACGTTGCCGTTCGGTCACCGAAATTGCATGTCGAGCATCAAGCAAATTAAACGAATGTGAAGCCTTAAGTACCATTTCATAAGCTGGTAGTGGTAATTCTTTTTCAATTAATTTATTACACTCTTGCTCACAAGTATCAAACCATTTAAACAGTGATTCTGTATCTGCCAGATCAAAATTATAAACTGACATTTCTGTTTCATTTTGCATATAGATATCACCATAAGTGATTTCTTGTTCATCTATGTGTCCCCAGGTAAGATCAAAAACACTGTCTACATTTTGTAAATACATCGCTATGCGCTCAAGGCCGTAGGTAATTTCTCCTGAGACGGGCTTGCATTCAAGACCACCGACTTGTTGGAAGTAGGTAAATTGACTGATTTCCATACCATCTAACCAGACTTCCCATCCAAGCCCCCAGGCACCCAGTGTAGGTGACTCCCAGTTATCCTCAACAAAACGAATATCGTGCACTAAAGGATCGATACCAAGACTTACTAATGATTCGAGATATGTATCCTGTATGTCATTGGGAGAAGGTTTCAACATGACCTGGAACTGGTAATAGTGCTGAAGACGATTAGGATTTTCACCATAACGACCATCCGTGGGTCGACGAACAGGTTGTACATAGGCCGCATTGCAGGGCTCAGGTCCAATCGCCCGTAGAAAGGTTGCTGGATGGAATGTACCTGCGCCAACTTCCATGTCGTATGGTTGCTCAATTATGCATCCTTGCTTATTCCAGAAATTTTGTAATCTGAGTATCAGCTCCTGGAATGTTATTAGATCTTGAATTTTTGGATCCGTCACGCGTCGTTAAGCCTTGCTGAAATAATCGTTGGCAAGTATATCCCGATAGGCGCTACATGTGTATGAATTCGCATTGGGTGAATTACGTGCGAATTTAGGATTTAAGCTATTTGGATGCCTGGAATAAATTAACTATTGTGGAAAATTCAGTTTATCCAGAGTATTGACAGGTTGCTTAATGCTGTTTTCCGAACCCGGCACCAAGCTAGTGGTAATATTTTCCAACTTCTTGGTCAAATCCTGGTATTTAAAATCAGGAATTTGGTAAACCCAATCTGACAAGACACTGTTTAATATGCGCGCTTCATTTTCGATATTTATATTTTCGGCCGTCTGTTGTTCACTATCAGCAGCATCCTGCAAGAGTGAGCCATCGACATTAAATGAAAAATTTGAATAAGGTTTATCGTCAACTGTCGCAGATTTGACGGTAATGATAAGACCGTCAAAAGTTTTGAAGGTGGTAACAACTGTATCATCAGGAAATTCAAAATTATTGATTGATATAACGTCATCAGCACGTAGTTCTTCCAGTGATGTGCTAATACGGGTCAGTATTAATTTAAAGACAGATTTTACCTGTTTTACATCACCCTGTAATTTAAATTCAGGTGCACCTCTTACTTCCTTACTCATTTTTAATTCTTCACCATCCGGATGACGTATCCAAACTTCGCGGATAACAGAAGAAGGAATATCCAGGATATTTTGATTGAACCAGTCAGTGACTTGATCAGTTATGAACAATGCCCCTTCAACCAGCAGGGCCTGTTTTTCGTTTGGGCGACGTACATACAGTCCTGGTTTATTACTAGCCGCTTTGCTATGTCTTGGTGCGCCAAGAATAATTGAAGTAATTATTTGTCCTGATGTGTCCTTCAAGGTCAGTAACAGTGACCGACTATTAGCAAACTCTGGTCCTTCGACATCAAGACGGGAATAAAATTCAGGGTTGTCTGTTTTCTCGGCAATTATTTTGAAAGTAGACAAGCTGATAACTGTATCTCTTACTTTTTCAAATACAGCGGGGTAATTATCGGCATTCTTAATGATCCAGGTATCATCCAGTTTTTGAAGATCAACTATTCGTTTGCTCCCTTTTATTGTTATTGCGGCTACATCATTAATCCGAGACTCCAGTTCTGGCAGTAAAATTTCTTTTTCGCGCTTGACTTGAGGCGCCTGTAGTTTAGAAATGATGCTGGCAGCCAGGATCACAATAACCGTAATAGCGGAAAATATGAGTAGTTTATTTTTCTTCATATCCAGCCGCCGTTTGAATTAGATTTTTCGATTAACGCGATAGATACCGGTGCCAAGCGAGATAAGAATGATAAGTAAAGGAATCAAACCAATATTGATAATTCGTAGTTTTGTTCCCAGCTTTTCAATATTCTTTTTTAGTTCATGTTGAACACTGCGCAACTCTTTCCTGGTATCCAGTCTGATTTGGCGAAACTTTTCAGTTTCCTCTTTTTGTTCTTGTGTGAGGATTAAGTTACTTTCACCGCCTTGTTCCTGTTGCAGCTGTAATATTTTTTGTTCAGTTTCTTCTAATTTTGCGGTCAGTTGTTTTTCACGTTCACGAAACTTTAGCTCGGCATCACGGCGAATTGCTTCTACCCTTTCAAAGGGTCGGGTAAATTCACCACGGGTTCTTAAAGTAATCAGATCATTACTGCCGGAGAGGTTATCCAATGCATTAATAATAAAATTACCGTTGTCCGCAATTGGTTGTGGTACATCTATGCCAAACATTGATTGTGTTCTAATCCAGAACAGATCACTGAGGATATCGGTATCTGCAACAACGATGACATTAATATCTCCTTCCTTGATGATATTTTCGGTCTCAGAAGATTCAATATTATTATCACTATTGTCAGATTTTCCATTTGGGAATGCAGTTTCAGCATGACCTTGTAATCTCACAGCCAGGATCTGGTGTTTTTCTGCTGATTTAAAATTCTCAAGAATGATATTTGGATCACGTTGGATAACCAGAAAATCACGATCCAATTGCATGGATTGCTTTGTTGTCTGTATCAAAGGAGTTACTGATATATTTGATTCGCTCTTTTTCTCGATAATGCCGGAGGTACCCATGTGCAGAACACTGAGTTCACTGGTCGCAAAATCATCTTTATTAAAACTTTCATCAGCCAACCTTAACCAGGGTAAATAGGCAATTTCACGAGGCCCTCGCGGCCCACGGGTTTGTACATGCATTGCTGCATTAATATCTCCGGCGATTTTTTCTTTTAAAATTTCAATGCCCCATTTGTTTAACAAGTCAGGTAATTCAGAATCAAAATCAGGCATTGCCGAAGGATTCTCAGGATCAGATGCGGTACGATCGGATTCGGCTAATAGATCAACAAATACCATGGCCTTACCACCATTCAAAACAAATTGATCAATTGCAAATCGGGTATCGAGTTTAAGATTTTTTGGATGTATAACCATAAGCACATCAACATCAGAATTAATTTCACTGATTTTCGTGCCTAAATCTTTTACCTCAAAAAATTCCTTCATTGTGCTAATGATAGTCCAGGTGGGCAGTGCAGGAGTTTGTGTATCATCACCAAATACAGGTAATGAACTAATGATGCCAATGACGGGTTTTTTTGGATAAGCCAAATTATAAATTAATTTTGTAATATCATATTCCAGTGCTGTTTCACGATTTGATTGAAAAAATGGAATTACTTTTTCATCATCAGTCGAATTTGTGCCGACCAGACCTAAGTAGGCACGATCCCCCGCTGCATTAACTGCAATTCCCTGTACGCCACTGGCAACCGCTTGATCTTCTTCTTCAGAAAAAGTTTCCGGATCAGTAATAATCAATTTAAGCATGCCATTTGAGTGGGTGGCATATTCCTGCAACATATCACGCACCCTTACCCCATAATTTGCAAGTGATGGAATTCCTGTTGATGCTTTTTGTGAAAAATAAAAGTCAAGTGCAACAGGTTCTTCCAGATTACTCAGGATATTGATTGTGCCTTCTGACAAGGTGAATAATTTTTTCTCGGTCAGATCAAGCCGCCATGATGTTAATGAAATATTTACAATGATAATCGTAGCGATGAAAAGACAAGCCGCAAGGAAAAGGCCAGTACTTGATTTAATATTTTTATTCATAATTAATCCGCCTTCTTCGCTTCGATAACAACAACGTTGGCATACAACCAAAAACAGATTAAAGCCAGAAAATAGATTAGATCACGAATATCAATTACACCCTTTTTAATAGATTCAAAGTGGGTTAAAAAACTGAATGATGCAATGGCATCAATCAATGCTTGCGGTGCCCATGCGCGGAAGAAATCTAATACAAGAGGAAAGCCACTCAGCAAGAATAGAAAGCAGATAACGACACTGATAACAAAGGCAATCACCTGACTTTTAGATAAGGCTGAGATGCAAGAGCCGATCGCCAAAAAACCGCCAGCCATTAATAATGTACCAATATAGCTGGCAAGGATCACTGTGTTATCCGGTGAACCTAGATAGTTAACAGTGATCCACATAGGGAATGTCAGGACAATAGCGACAGCCGTAAATGCCCAAGCCGCAAGATATTTAGCAATTACCGCCTGGTAGATCGGTATAGGTAGCGTCATTAATAATTCTATCGTCCCGGACTTTCTCTCTTCAGACCACAGTCGCATAGCAATGGCAGGTATAAGAAATAGATAAAGCCATGGGTGAAACCGGAAAAACGGTTCTAGATCGGCCTGGTTGCGTTCGTAAAATGCACCAAGATAAAAAGTAAATGTGCTCGTTAAAAATAAAAAGATAACAATAAATACATAGGCGACGGGTGTCGCAAAGTATGCTGCAAATTCCCGCTGAAAAATTGCTTTTATATTATTCATGATGAGTAACCTCACCTTTCTCGGCATAGAATTTCATGGTGATGTCCCTGAACACATCATCCATCTTCCCTGTATCTGATTGACTGAGTAACTCTTTTGGGGTGCCATCAAATAATAATTGTCCTGATGCAATAATGATGGCTCGGGTACACACAGCATCAACTTCTTCCAAGATGTGTGTAGAAATAATAATAGCTTTCTTAGCAGCCATCTCACTTATCAAAGTGCGAACTTCATGTTTCTGGTTAGGGTCAAGACCATCCGTTGGTTCATCCATGATGAGTACCTCCGGATCATGCAGGATAGATTGAGCAACGCCGACACGACGTTTAAAACCTTTAGAAAGTGTATCTATTGTTTGTTGGCGAACGGATCCCAAATTTATTTTTTGTATAATTTCTTCTACACGATCCTTTTTTTGCTTGCCAGTAAACTGGCGAATTTCAGCAATGAAATTTAAAAAAGAGGTAACAGTCATTTCACCATATGAGGGGGCGCCTTCAGGCAAGTAGCCAATTTTTTGTTTTGCCTTGATGGGTTCTTCCTGGATGTCGAATCCACACACACTGACTGTGCCACTGGTAGGCTCCAGAAAGCCGGTGATCATTTTCATGGTGGTTGATTTACCCGCACCATTAGGGCCAAGAAAACCAAGTACTTCTCCCTTTTTCACTGAAAAAGAGATATTACGCACCGCATGAATCGGTCCGAACTGCTTATCCAATGATTGAATATTAATCAATGTATTATCGGTACTATCGTTCAAGTCAAACTCTCCCGTTAACTGGTCTCTTCGACAAGTATGCTGTTTTGGGTAATTAATAAAATCGGCCGTTTATGTATCAGACCTTACCGCAGTCAATTGCTCGTTTAAAATTTAAGCGCAGATATTTTGCACATTATTAGTGTATCGTCAACGTTAATGACTCAATATGGGTGAAAACAGTTCCCAGGAATTCAAGCTCTTTGGCTGGATTCTTCAAATAATTGTTTTTTTACCCGAAACAAGGCCGAGATATCTTCTTCACCATAACCTTCGTCTATCAGACGTTGATAGTGAATCAGCGTCATCTCGACCATGGGTAATTTATTGTCAGACAGGTTCTCAGCCATTGTCTGGCAGATCTTCAGGTCTTTGTGATGCAGGCTCAATTTAAAACCTGGATCAAATTTATCGGCTAACATTGTTTTGCCACGGTGATCCAGGAACCAATTATCGGCCGCACCAGTGGAAACGATATCAACCACCTTATCCATATCAAGCCCCATTGCCTGTCCAAACGCCAATGCTTCCGTAACAGCCTGATTTATCCCGGCCGCCATCAGTTGGTTTACTGCTTTGCAGGCTTGACCACTACCGGTTGAACCAATGTAGGCAATATTTGCCGCAACTGCAGACAAGGTATCACGAGCACGATCTAAAACTTCTTCATCCCCACCGACCATCATGGCCAAGCTGCCGTTCTTTGCGCCTTCTACTCCACCCGAAACCGGGCAATCCAAAAAATGTGCGTTTTTATTTTTTAATAACTCAGCAGCTTGTTTAGCTGTATCTGAACTGACGGTAGAGGTATCCACCACAATGGCATCTGCTTGTATGCCATTAGCAATTGCTTCTACCATCTCAATCACATCCTTATCACGTGAAACGCAAGTGACAATCAAATCACATTCAGTGGCAAGTGCTGCAGGAGATTTTGCAACCATTACGCTGTTATCATTTGCGAAATTTTTTGCTTTACTGTTTGTTCGGTTCCAGACAGCATGTAATTTCCCTTGCGCATAAAAATTATTAGCCATGCCAACACCCATGGCACCCAATCCAATCACACCTGTTTTCATTTTATATTCTCCGTACCATCACCATTTTTAACTCCTCACTTCTCACTGTTATGTTGGTGGTGTTTAGCAATAACTTCAGCAACACAACATGTGAGTTTTTTAGCTGTTGGGATATGTAAAAATTCATTAGGGCCATGTGCATTCGAATGCGGGCCTAGCACTCCTGTAATTAAGAATTGTGCGTCTGGAAATTTTTCACCTAACATTCCCATAAAAGGAATTGAACCGCCTTCTCCCATATGTACAGAAGGCTTTCCAAAATAGTTGAGTGAAGCTTGTTCAATAGCTTCTTCCAGCCAGGTATCCATCTCAGGCGCATGCCAACCTGTCGCGCTCCAGTCCGGAGTAAAAGTCACAGTTGCACCATAAGGAGGATCTGATTCCAATAATGCTTTTAATGTATCTGAAGCTTTTTTTGCATCAACAGTTGGTGGTAGACGTAATGAAATTTTAATTGACGTTTGTGCTCTTAAAACATTACCTGCATCAGCAATGGAAGGTATTCCATCTGCACCCGTGATAGATAATGCGGGTCGCCACGTTCTATTGAGAATTAGTTCAACAGGGTTATTAGTAATTGGTTGCGTACCTTTGGTAAAAGGAAACTTGGTAAACGTTTCTTCACCAAGCACCTCCGCAGCAATTTGTGCCTGTGCTTGGCGAGCAGGAGGAATATCTGCAATAAACTCATCAATAGCAATATGACCGCTCTCTGTTTCATCAATACGATTTAGCAATCTTCTCAATATGCGGAAGCTGGACGGAACAATCCCACTGGCATCACCCGAATGAACACCTTCTTTTAATATCTCGATCTTCAGATCACCACCAATTAACCCGCGCAAAGATGTGGTATTCCAGAGTTGATCGTAATTTCCACAACCTGAGTCAAGGCAAATAACTAAATCCGGTTTACCTATGCGATCAGAAAGTTCATCAATATAAAACGGTAAATCAAAACTTCCACTCTCTTCGCAAGCTTCAATAATAATGACGCAGCGTGCATGTGGAATGTTTAGTTCTTTTAATGCCCTAACCGAAATAAGAGAGGCAAATATTGCGTAACCATCATCGGCACCACCACGACCATAGAGCTTGTCGCCATCAAGTACAGGTTTCCATGGACCTAATTCTTTACGCCAGCCTGTCATCTCTGGTTGCTTATCCAGATGCCCATAGAGTAGAACGGTATTATCAATGCTTCCCGGAATATCCATAAATATTAAAGGTGTCCTGTCCGGTATCCGCACTATATCCAATGTCATCCCCGGAATATTTTGGGAAAGACACCAGGTTTCAAACTGGGTAACAGCCTGCTCCATATAGCCATTAGCTTGCCAATCCGGATCAAAAATCGGTGATTTATTCGGTATACGAATGTAATCAATGAGTTCCTTTATCGCAGAATTTTCCCATTCGCGATGACAGAAATCAGAAATTTTGTTAGTGTCCATGGCGGTAGATCGGCA
>CAZCXC010000101.1:0-11318 GCA_964502505.1 uncultured Enterobacteriaceae bacterium | reverse complement strand
TTAGTTGGTTCATCAAGCAACAATAAATCCGGTTCACTGACCAAGGCCTTGGCTAATGCAAGGCGAAACCAAAGCCAAACGAAGTTATAATCTAACTCAATAATCCCATCAGCCTTAATTGTTTTTAAATATTAGTTAATAATGCCCTTCCTTACTTTCAATGATGTTTCCTTGGAATTTGGCGATCAATGTCTATTTGATCAGGCCAATTTTTCTGTTGGGCCGGGTGAACGTATTTGTCTTTTAGGTCGCAATGGTGCTGGTAAATCGACATTGTTTAAAATGATCATGGGACAAATCTTGCCGGACAGTGGCGAGATCCAAATCAAGAGTGATGTACAGATCAGTCAACTGGAGCAAACTTTGCCTGAGGTGTTGGATATCACGGTGCATGAATATGTCGCCTCCGGCCTGGCCAAAATGCAAGTCCTGATTGATGACTACCATCATCGATCAAAACAAGAACTTGATAAAGCAGGGTTACGCGAGTTGGAAAAACTACAACATCAAATCGAGGCGCATGGCGGTTGGGGAATAGATCAGCAAGTAAAGATTGTTTTATCAGAACTTAATCTCCCTGCTGAGTGCAAATTGAATACATTATCAGGTGGCTTGCGCCGCCGTGTCGCATTAGCCAAGGCCTTGGTCAGTGAACCGGATTTATTGTTGCTTGATGAACCAACTAATCATCTGGATCTGAGTACGATCCAGTGGCTTGAAAACAAAGTCCATGCCTTTCAAGGCAGTGTTTTATTTGTAACGCATGATCGTGCTTTTCTGCAAAGGCTCGCTACGCGGATTGTCGAATTAGATCGTGGTCGTTTAACCAGCTGGCCCGGTACTTATCGAAAATTTTTAATCGATAAGGAAAAGGCCTTGGAAGATGAAGCAAAACACAATGCATTATTTGATAAGAAGCTTGCCCAAGAGGAAACCTGGATCAGGCAAGGTATAAAAGCACGCCGCACACGTAATGAGGGTCGCGTTCGGGCACTAAAGGCCATGCGCGAGTTATATGCTCAGCGCGTTAAACCACAAGACGAGGTGCGTATTCGTGTAGGGGAAGGTGAGCAGTCAGGTCGTAAAGTGATCGAGGCGCGCAATATTACACATGGTTATGGTGATGAGGTCCTGATGCAAGGTTTGTCATTGAAAATACTGCGAGGTGATCGCATCGGATTGATCGGAAATAATGGCGTTGGTAAGAGTACATTGCTGAAGATCTTGTTGGGCGAGATTGAGCCACAACAAGGCTCGGTAAAAATGGGTACCAATATTGAGTTAGGTTATTTTGACCAATTACGTAGAAATCTCGAACCGGATAAAACAGTCGCAGAGACTGTCGGAGACGGATCAGACTACATTAAGATCAATGGCAAACAACAGCATGTGATCGGTTATTTGAAAGGATTTCTATTTAGCCCCAAGCGTGCAATGACTAAAGTCAAAGTGCTGTCCGGTGGGGAATGTAACCGGCTCATCCTGGCCAAGCTTTTTACCCGGCCAACCAATTTATTAGTTCTGGACGAACCTACCAACGATCTCGATGTGGAAACACTGGAAGTACTTGAAGCACAGTTATGCGAATACAGTGGCACCTTAATCGTTGTCAGTCATGATCGTGAATTCCTTGATAACGTGGTTACAAGCACACTCGTGTTTGAAAATTCAGGTGACGTGCAATCCTATGTTGGCGGTTATAAGGACTGGTTAAGACAAGGCAAAGCACTTACTGATAAAGACAACCTTGATCATGGCAAACAACAAATCGGCGACATAGTGGCTGTGGCAAATAAAAAACGGAATAAGAATAAAAAGCTTAGCTACAAGCTAAAATTAGAATTAGAGCAATTACCAAGCAAGATTGAGGTATTGGAAAAAGAAGTTATTGATCTTCAAGAGCAAACGAATCAGGCGGATTTTTATAGTCGCCCCTATGAAGAAACACAAGTTATTCTGGATGAGCTCAGTAACAAACAAGCCAAACTTGAGAAAAGTATAGAACGTTGGAGTGAGTTAGAGCTAATATAGAGCGAGATGCTAGGCTAACTGTTTTTTAGATCATCCAGTTTCTTTTTTAATGCTTCCATTTCCTCATCCACCTTATGCATGTGATCCAGGACTGAATCCAGTGCATTCTGAATCGGGTCGGGCATATCTTTTCGTTCGGCATAGGCATCAAAACCGATCTTCTTGGCCATGGCTTCGCGGTTAGCGTCGTTTTCTGTGATAGCTTTTTTCACCACCACATGTCCAGGAACACCAACAACAGTTGAGTCAGGTGGAATATCTTTTACAACAACAGCATTGCAACCAATGCGTGCTCCTTTACCGATCGTAATTGGGCCGAGTATTTTTGCACCGGCTCCAACCACCACATTATCTTTTAAAGTCGGATGTCGTTTTCCTTTCTTCCAGGTCGTACCGCCCAGCGTGACGCCATGATAGATTGAAACATCAATACCCACTTCCGAGGTTTCACCGATAACAATACCCATACCATGATCGATAAAAAATCGTCGTCCTATTTGAGCACCAGGATGAATCTCAATACCTGTTAAGAAACGGGCAACATGTGCTGTAATACGGGCCAACAGGTTTAATTTCTTATTCCACAACCAATGATTAAAGCGATGAAATAGGATTGCCTGGAAACCGGGGCAAGTGAATATCGTTTCCAGAGTGGAACGTGCGGCCGGATCGCGCTCAAAGACGACCTGGATTTCTTCTTTTATGGCTTTAAACATTTTTAATTAATTAAATTTCTGTATCGTTCACATTGCTCAATTAATTTTGCAGAAGCAGTCGCTGTCTCTTCCAGTCGTACTCGTTCTTTACTTACCACGTCTTCCGGTGCACGATCTACGAAGTCTTTATTATCCAGTTTTTCCTGCAGGCTTGTCATTGTATTGTTTAGTTTATCCAGTTCTTTTTCCAGTCTTTGTAACTCGATTTTCGGATCAATCAAATCAGCCAGAGGTACAAATAATGTCATATCACCGGCTAATGCGATAACCGCGTCATTCGGTTCTGTCTCGATTTCCGTAATGGATTTAATCTTGCCCAATGTTTTTAAATAGTGATTGTTATGTTTCAACCATCCTTTTTCCTCAGGATTACCCCCCTTGATATTTACAGCCAGAATTTTTCCTGGAGTAATATCACGTTCTGCCCTGACCCTACGAATGCCGAGTATGAATGTTTTGACCCATTCGATCTCATCTATTGTTGCATTTTCAACAGCTATTTCATTGCTGCCTGGGTAAGGTTGCAACATGATAGTATTCCCATCTTTGTTTAATAGTGGTGCAACTTTTTGCCAAAGTTCTTCTGTGATAAAGGGCATAAACGGATGCATCAGGCGTAAAAGTATTTCCAAAATACTCACGAGTGTTTTCAAAGTACCGCGTTTCTCGGCTTCCGACGCATTGGTATTCGTAAGTGTGGTTTTGGATAATTCCAGGTACCAGTCGCAATACTCATCCCAGGTAAATTCATACGCTGCTTTTGCCGCGAGATCGAAACGATAGGTTTGCATCCCCTCAGTGACCTGTTCGATGGCTTGTGCCATGCGGGTATTGATCCAACGTTCCGCAAGACTTAACTTGATTTCGCCATTGTTGATATCAAGCGTTTGTCCTTCCGACGCTCCCGGCGTCCTGCCTCTCGCGGCACTAACACATCCATGTGAGTCGCACATCATTAACACATAGCGCGTGGCATTCCAGAGCTTGTTACAGAAGTTTCGATAACCTTGAATTCGACCCACATCAAAATTAATTCCGCGTCCTTGCGTCGCCAATGAAGCAAAGGTAAAGCGTAAGGCATCTGTACCATATGCCTCAATGCCTTCCGGAAAATGTTGTCGCGTCGCCTTTTCTATTTTTGGCGCCAACTGTGGTTGCATTAATCCTTGTGTGCGCTTTGCAATGAGTGTATTCAGATCAATTCCGTCAATTAAATCCAAAGGATCCAGAATATTTCCTTTGGACTTTGACATTTTTTGCCCGTCACTGTCTCTTACCAGACCATGGATATACACTTCTTTGAATGGGACATCATCCATAAACTTGAGCCCCATCATGATCATGCGCGCGACCCAGAAAAAAATAATGTCATAACCAGTCACCAACACACTGGTAGGATAAAATTTCTTTAAATCTTTTGTTTCATTTGGCCAACCGAGGGTGGAAAATGGCCACAGTGCTGATGAGAACCAGGTATCTAAAACATCTTCATCCTGTGACAGGTTAATATCATCACTCAGTTTATGTTTTTGTCGAATATCAGCTTCATCTTGGCCGACGTAAATATTGCCTGCTTCATCGTACCAGGCTGGGATACGATGCCCCCACCAAAGTTGGCGAGAAATACACCAGTCTTCAATATTGCGCATCCATTCGAAATAAGTCTTGGACCAGTTATCAGGAACGAATTTGATATCACCATCTTCTACGGCTTTAATCGCAGGTTCAGCCAGCGGTTTAATTTTTACATACCATTGATCGGTTAAATACGGTTCCACTACGGCATGGGACCGATCACCACGTGGTATCACTAGTTTATGTGGTTCGATCTTTTCTATAAGATCTTGCGCTTCAAGATCAGCTACAATTTGTTTGCGCGCTTTAAATCGATCCATACTTTGATAAGCAGCAGGTGCATTTTCATTTAGGTTGGCATCAATGGTAAAAATATTTAATAAAGGCAGGTTATGACGTTGACCCACTGCATAGTCATTGAAGTCATGTGCCGGTGTAATCTTGACGCAACCGCTACCAAATTCAGGATCGACATAATAATCAGCAATCACAGGAATAGTTTTGCCGGTCAATGGTAACTCTACTTCCTTGCCAATCAGATCTTTATAACGTTCATCTTCAGGGTGGACTGCAATAGCTGCATCTCCGAGCATGGTTTCGGGTCGGGTGGTGGCAACAACTACATATCCGTTGCCATCTGTGCGTGGATAGCGCATATGCCATAGATGCCCATCTTCTTCTTCTGAGATAACTTCCAGATCGGATATTGCGGTGTGTAAAACTGGATCCCAGTTTACTAATCGCTTGCCACGATAGATCAAACCTTCATCGTAGAGACGAATAAAAACTTCCTGTACTGCTTCGGATAAACCTTCATCCAGAGTGAAACGTTCCCTTGACCAGTCCATCGATGTACCTAGACGACGGGATTGTTGAGTTATTGTATTTCCAGAATGGGTTTTCCAGTCCCAGACAGACTCGGTAAATTTTTCACGGCCCAGGTCGTGGCGTGATTTGCCTGCCATCTCAAGTTTTCTTTCAACGACCATCTGTGTCGCAATACCGGCGTGATCTGTGCCACATTGCCAGAGTGTGTTATCGCCTTGCATGCGATGATAGCGGATGAGTACATCCATTAATGTTTGCTGGAATGCATGACCCATGTGCAAGCTGCCAGTAACATTGGGGGGAGGTAGCATGATGCAATAACCTTGGCCATCACCTTTTGGGGCAAAGTAATTATTCTCTTCCCAGGCTTTATACCAATTGATCTCAATGGCCTTAGGGTCGTATGTCTTTTCCATATCTTTGGTTATTACTCTAATTATGGCAGGTTACTACTTCCGCAAAGGGGTGGAATTATGCCGTAGTCGTAAAGAATTAGCAGCTAGATAAAGGCTGAATGTAGTCGTTGAAGCAACAATTAGCCTATTATATTTATCTATCTTGATTAGGATGGCTGGTGTCATCCTCAGTCGGTTTCAACTGTGTTTTTATTTCATCAATGATACTGTCTTTGATTGTATCTTTGAGTATTTCAAGCAATGCATTTAATTCGCCGGTGAGTTTCTTATCGATGGTGTTAACTATTTCAGACAGTTGGCCAGATGTGAGATTATTGACTGGGGTTTCACTTACAATACTATTTGCAGGATCTACCAGTTCATCGAGGACAGGTATCTCGCTATCGTTATCTTGAATAATTTCGGTTTGATTATCGGGGATCAATTTCTCAAGTTTATTAATTGAATCACCGAGACTTGGCTGAATACTATTCTGCGAATTTTTATCAGGTGGCGAGGGTACTTTAGGTATTGTCATAATCTGACTCTATGCTGTGGTTATGTAATTCATATCCACGTTCTCTATATTCACGATATTTATTTCGTGCCTGTTGTCTCGGGGACCCATCACCGGCCACAATTTCGATAATTCTAGCAAACTGTTCAGCATTTGTGGGCATATCATGTGCTAAATTTAGTAATACTTCCGTTTGTTTTGGTAATTCACCTTGCCAACCAATTATTACAGGACTTTCAGTTATCTCCTTAGTATTAATTATTCCGTGTGGGATAAAACTGATGTCATGATATGTCCAGAGCAGATTATCAAAAGCCTCTGCCATCTCTTGCGATGCAGTATTAATATAAAGTGGTTTGCCTTTGCTCCAGACCTTGTGCGTCATCATGCAGGCAAATCGTTCCTGTCTGCTGTTTTCTGGAAGTACATAAAAATCAACCCGTGTCATAAGGGATGAAATAACTTATTCGCAACGATCAAGCAGGTACTGCATAAGTAATGGTACAGGTCTTCCAGTTGCTCCTTTATTTTTGCCTGTAATCCAGGCAGTCCCGGCGATATCCAGATGTGCCCAATGATATTTTTCAGTAAAGCGTGATAAGAAACATGCAGCAGTTATCGTGCCTGCCTCACGGCCACCAATATTTGCCATATCAGCAAATGGGCTGAAAAGTTGTTTGTTATATTCTTCCCATAAGGGTAACTGCCAGGCGCGGTCTCCACTGGTTTCACCTGCATTTAGAAGATCTCGTGCCAAGGGATTATGATTACTTATTAAACCGCAGGCATGCTTTCCCAGTGCCACAATGACAGCTCCGGTAAGTGTTGCAATATCAATAACAACATCCGGTTCAAAACGTTCACAATAAGTCAGGGCATCACACAGTATCAGCCGACCTTCAGCATCTGTATTTAAAACTTCGACGGTCTGTCCTGACATACTGGTAAAAATGTCGCCGGGGTTAGTAGCTGTCCCACTTGGCATATTCTCAACTGTTGGTATGACGCCAACTATATTGAGTGGTAACTTCAATTCCGCTGCGGCACGCAGGGTTCCAAGAACACTCGCTGCACCACACATATCGTATTTCATCTCATCCATTGCTGCTGATGGTTTTATGGAAATGCCACCTGTATCAAACGTAACGCCTTTGCCTACTAATGCGACTGTTTTTTTATTTTTATCTGCCCCACTGTACTCAAGCGTTATCAGTTTTGCTGGTTCATCACTGCCTTGGGATACTGATAACAACAACCCCATTCCCAGATCTTCCATCTGTTTTTCATCCAGTACAGTTACTTTGATAGATTTGTATTTTTTGCCAAGTTCTTTCGCTTGCTCACCTAAATAGCTTGGGGTACAAATATTGGAAGGCAGGTTTGCAAGGTCACGCGACAGTTTCATGCCATTAGCAATTGCTTTACCATCTCTTACCGCTTTTTCTCCCAGGGCCAGTTCACGTCTTGTGGGGACGATCGTGACTAATTTCCGTATTCGCCTGCGATCTGTTTTATTTTTGGTTTTGAATTGATTAAATTGATAGAGTTGATTATGGATTATTTCTGTTGCCTGTTTTATCTTCCAGTAGTAGTCACGACCTTTTACATTTAGTTCGGAAAGATAGCTAACAGCTTCCATGGCCCCCGTTTCATTCAACTTACTAATTGAATTCTTAATGATTTTTCGAAATTGATTATCTGTTAGATCACGTTCTCGCCCACAGCCCACCAACAAGACTCTATCAGCCAACATACCTGGTACGTTATGTAATAGCAGTGATTGACCTAATTTCCCTTCAATGTCGCCACGACGGATTAGGTTTGAGAGAAATTTCTTACTCTTGTTGTCAATAGCTTTAGCCGCAGCCGTTAATCGACGTGGTTCACTTATACCTACGACGATACAGGCTGTGCGCTGTTTTTCAGGACTGCCGCTTTTTATAGTAATTTCCATGCTTGCCTCATGGTGTTATTTTCTATGTTAAGTCAATAAAAATAATTGAATTAGCTGTATATTATCGTATCTATAATGTTACCAAGTGTATTCATTTACACTGAATGACGCAAAAATTGAGAAATACTGACCAGAAATAACAGATGTTGATTATTGAACGTTACATCCATCGAGAGATACTGCAGCGAATAGCATGGATTGTAGGACTGCTTTTTCTTGTTTTTGCCAGTATTAAACTTGTTGATTTTCTCGCTGATGCAGCTGCAGGCAAGTTGCCTGTTCATATGATATTTAATATGTTGTGGTTGAAGATGTTGGCTATTCAACCCAAATTACTTCCTGTTACTCTGTTTCTGTCTGTTCTTCTCGCCTATGCCAGATTATCAAGAGACAATGAATTAGCTATTCTGGCGACATCAGGTGTTGGCAAATCAGATCAATTAAAGATTGTAGCTCGTCTTGCTGCATTGCTTTGCTTAGTTGTAGCAGGTATTTCTTTTTATGCTGCACCATGGGCTGAATCAAAGATTATGTTGCTTAAACTTGAAGCTAAAAAAGATGCCGATATTACAGGTATATCAGCGGGGAAATTCAGGGAGTTCAGCAAGGGTGACAGGGTGGTTTATGTAGAATCTATTTCTGAAGATAAGCGGACCATGAAAAATGTTTTTTTGCAAATCAGGCAAAAAAATAAATTAGGTGTACTAACATCGGATAGTGCCAGGTTCCATGTGGATGAAGACTCAGGTAATCGGTTTATTGTTTTTGAGAATGGTAGGCGTTATGTAGGCAAGCCAGGGATGCTTGATTATCGGATTACAGAGTATGATAAATATGGTGTATTGATTGAGACAGAGAGCGTTGATTCTGTTGCATCAAAACTTGATGCGGTACCGACCTCTGTACTACTAGTATCGGAACTACCTATGCATCGTGCAGAATTACAATGGCGAATATCATCAGTGATTGCTTGTTTTCTCTTGGCACTGCTAGCTGTGTTGCTCAATCAGTTTTCTCTTGGCCAGAAACCTTACGTGCTCATTTTTATTTCTGTACTTGCTTATTTTTTATACAGCAATCTATTGGGCATTTCGAAGACCCTACTAAAACGTGATGATATATCACCTTATTTGGGGTTGTGGTGGGTTCACATCATTTTAATTTTGATCATGATATTTTTATATTATTTACCTATATTGATGCAAATGCGTAAGCGAGATAATAAACTACAGGTGTTGCCGGCAAAGCAATGAAGATTATCGATGCCTACATAGCCAAGTTGCTTATAAGAACAATACTATTAGCATTATTTGTGCTTGTTGCTTTATTTGCATTCTTGTCTGTTATTGATCAACTCGAAGCAACAGGCAGGGGCGATTACAATGTTATAAAAGCATTGCAATATGTTTTATTAACAACACCGCGACTCGCTTATGAAATCTTTCCTATAGCTGCTGTCATCGGTGGTATGACTACATTGGGGATTATGTCACGTGACAGTGAACTTGCAGTTATTAGAACTTCAGGTGTATCTCGATTCCGACTGGCGTATGCATTGGCTAAAGGAGGAATAGTGATCATTATCCTGAACATTGTGATTGGGGAATTAATTGCGCCTTATAGCGAACAGAAAGCCCAACATCTGCGCTCAGTAGCCTTAACTAAACAAATCACTCTGAAATCAAAATATGGGTTTTGGTCAAGAGATGGTTTAAGTTTTATTAATATTCGCAAGATTTTACCTGGCGATCGCATGGAGGATATTTATATTTATGAATTTGATAAGAATTACCTATTACGCACCAGTACTTATGCCAAGTATGCCGAATATGATAAAGATCAGTGGATATTGGAAGACATTGAAAAAACGAGTTTGCATGAAGATCATGTAAGCATCGAGAATATAAACCGTGCTGCTTGGGAATCAATACTTGATCCTGATGTTATTAATCTGGTAACAATAAAACCACAATATCTCACTTTATGGGGCTTGTTTGATTACATTCATTATCTAAAACAGAACGAACAAAATAGTCTGCAATATGAACAGGCTTTATGGGCAAAATTGGTTAACCCATTCATTATAGTGTTTATGATTATTCTTTCTGTTCCATTGGTTAGAAGCAATTCACGCACAATAGTAGTTGGCCAGCGAGTTTTTATTGGTTGTTTAGCAGGAATTATTTTCCACTTATGTAATCAAATTGCTGGTCATCTTGGTGTTGTCTATGAAATTAATCCGGCACTCAGTGCGACGTTTCCTGCCATGCTGTTGTCAGCAATGGTTTTTTGGTTATTACATCGGCATGTTTAATGCCAATAGATTGCCAATAATCCAACTCTTTTATTTTATATCAAGTGCTGTTCTATTTTATGTGTAGCGGTCATTCGTTACGGGGGTTAACTGAATTTATAAACTATGATCGACCGTTGACACTGGTTCGTTGTTGAGAGGAAATGGAAAAAACGATAAATAAACGCCAACAACCCAAGGTGCTGTTTTATTATCAGCACCTTGGCTTCGGTATTTGAATTACCGGGCAGGTTCTATGTAAAGGAAACCAAGTCCTGCTGAAGCACCAAGACCCTTATGGGACTCAAGTGCCAGGGGCTGCAAGCTGAAGTTATTTTCACCACCACCCACGAGTACCTTAGCACCAATTCCTACGCCAACTGCAGCAGCGGCTGCTGCACCTGCATATTTACCTGCAAGTGAATATGCTCCTGGTCTGGTATCACCGGTAGCAGCTAACACTGTAAAAAACATCTGTTCGTCAGTTTTAAAACTGAGGTCAAGGCCTAAGCCAATCCCCGTTTCACCAACATAGTGTTCAATTGTTCCTGCATTATCAAACGTGCATTCAATATCAGCGGTTGAATGAATAAGCAGATTGATACGTGATCCAGGGATAACTGAACATTGGAGGACACCTACCTCAAAGCCTGCATCTCCATCGTCAGCTGCAACGTTGCCCATGGTTAATATCAGGCCAAAGCTAGCAGCAAAAAATGACAAAAAACTATACTTTTTCATTATTGAGTCTCCTTCTACACCGTTTTTCAAGTAGTAATTATAGTTACACCCAGAATATTTTACCGCATATTTGGTAAGACATTGAATAAACTTGTTCAATAGCCCAGTTCAATTAGAAGAGAGTATCTGGCGCTCCCTAGGGGACTCGAACCCCTGTTTCCGGCGTGAGAGGCCAGCGTCCTAGGCCACTAGACGAAGGGAGCGAATAGCGAGGGTAATAAAATTAAAGATTGGTGGTATTATACGTGGACAAAGTAACTGCACAAGT
>CAZCXC010000100.1:0-8437 GCA_964502505.1 uncultured Enterobacteriaceae bacterium | reverse complement strand
ATCCGGGGCAAGACGAGCATTTATCAGGACTTCAGGTTCGATTGTTTTTGCCTCGGCAAATGTCTCGCCTTTTTTCAGTACTTCATTAAAATTATTCAAGAATCGAATAAAAACTGGTACTGAAGCCTGATACATCGATATGGCCACGATAAATCTCCTTAAAGATAGTATAAGAAAAAATCAATACAGCCCTTTAAACTATAGCAGGGACCTGTATGGTGCGTATTTTAATGAATGTCCGCTTTGGGTCGAAAGCAGATGTTCATTACTTACTGATTAATCTAGTAGTTGTGTATCGATTAATACTTTTGCTTTTTTTTACCTCCTTTATGTCTTGCCGGGGTGTGAAATTGCAGTAGCGTAAAAATCATATGGATGTGATTTTTAGCACAGCTGAGCATGGACGACATACATGGATGTATAAGTATCGCGTTAGGCAGGAAGCCGGTAGCGATTGCGAATCTGAGCGGCGCGTTAGCGCAACGAACATCATGGGAATCCCGTAGGGACAAGACATCGGGGTGTGCTTTCTTTTGGTTCATTTTTTTTGGACAAGCAAAGAAAATGAACCCGCCTGCAGGCGCGGGAGCCTGCTTATTTGATGCCTAATTTTTTTTCAAGATAATGAATATCTGTGCCACCGGTTCTAAATGCAGAATCACTGATCAGTTTTTGATGTAATGGCAAATTTGTTTTAATTCCTTCAATCACGATCTCTGAGAGAGCTGTTGTCATCCGCGCCAATGCAAGCTCACGATTATCACCATGTACGATCAATTTACCAATCATGGAATCATAATGTGGTGGAACTTTATAACCGTGATAAATATGTGTATCAACTCTTACCCCTGGACCACCCGGTGGATGGTAGTGTTCAACTATGCCTGGTGATGGCATAAAATTTTCCGGATCTTCAGCGTTGATACGACATTCAATCGCATGACCTCTAATCGTTATATCTTTTTGTTTATAAGTTAATTTATCACCATTGGCGATACGTAATTGTTCTTTCACTATATCAACACCTGTTATCATTTCAGTGACAGGGTGTTCTACCTGAATACGGGTATTCATTTCAATAAAGTAAAATTTTCCATCTTCAAATAGAAATTCAAACGTCCCTGCACCCCGATAACCGATTGAACGGCAGGCCTCTACACAACGTTTGCCGATATCTTTTCGTATTGATTCGTCAATACCCGGCGCGGGGGCTTCTTCAATGATTTTTTGATGGCGGCGTTGCATAGAACAATCGCGTTCACCAAGATGAATAACATTGCCATGTTCATCCGCGAGTACCTGAATTTCGATATGGCGTGGATGGCTAAGAAATTTTTCCATGTATACTGTGACATTACCAAACGCAGTAGCTGCTTCCGATCGAGTTAGTGAAATAGCGTTGCGCAATGCTGCTTCACTATTGACTACTCGCATACCGCGACCTCCACCACCACCAGACGCTTTAATGATGACGGGATAACCTATGTCATGTGCAATTTTAAATGTTTTATCAACATCATCATCCAGCGGCCCATCTGATCCTGGCACACACGGGACACCTGCCTTTTTCATTGCGGCAATGGCTGACACCTTATCGCCCATTAGACGGATGGTGTCGGCTTTTGGTCCGATAAAAATAAAACCACTTTGTTCTACGCGTTCTGCAAAATCTGCATTTTCAGATAGAAAGCCATAACCAGGATGTATAGCAACTGCATCAGTGACTTCTGCTGCGCTGATCACTGATGGGATATTAAGATAACTGTCTGTAGATGCTGGAGGGCCAATACATACTGATTCATCTGCCAAATAGACATGCATCTGATCGCGGTCTGCTTCTGAATAAACAGCGACCGTTTTAATACCTAATTCTTTACATGCGCGTAAAATACGTAGAGCGATCTCACCACGGTTTGCAATGACAATTTTTTCTAGCATTAATATTTTTTAAAAATTGCTGCGAGTGATTTAATTAAGCAAAGGAAAACTGGGAAGTTAGTAAACGAACTGCTTTAGGTAATTATTAAGAGTGGTTGTCCATATTCGACCGGCTCTCCATTCTCTACCAATATTTTACTAACAACTCCACTTACATCAGATTCAATCTGGTTCATTATTTTCATAGCTTCAATGATGCATAAAACATCGCCAGTTGATACAGATTGGCCTATTTCTACAAGCGGTGGCCTATCCGGCGCCGCTGATTCGTAAAATATTCCTACCATAGGGGCCTTTATGGTGTGTCCTTCCTGTATAGGTTCGGGCGCACTGGTTTCCTGGCTTGGTATTGCTCCTGCTGTTGGTTCGCCTGTTCCGGTCTGCAGAATTGGCGCACCCGTCGGCACTTGAACAACAGTTTGTACCGGCTTGTTTGTACTGTTTCGGCTAATTCGAACAGACTCTTCTCCCTCATGGATTTCAATCTCTGCAATCGTTGACTCTTCCAACATCTCAATAAGTTTTTTAACTTTACGAATATCCATTGTTCTTTAAATTTTTATTTTTTATTCAGGAAATGTTCTGCCGCCTGAATAGCCAATTGATAACCCGGTGCTCCCATGCCGCTGATTATGCCCACCGCAATATCCGACAAATATGATTGCCGGCGGAATTCTTCTCGTGCGAATACATTGGATAGATGCACTTCTATAAACGGTATTTCTATACCAAGTAATGCATCCCGTAATGCGATACTGGTATGGGTAAAGGCACCAGGATTAATAATGATAAATTCAACCCCCGAAGTTTTGGCCTTCTGGATTTTGTTGATTAATTCATGTTCAGCATTACTCTGAAAACATTCCAGCTTATGGCCTTCAGCTTCGGCATATTGACTGATTTGCTGGTTGATTTCATCCAGGGTCGTGGTGCCATAGACTTCTGGCTCTCGTTGGCCCAATAGATTGAGGTTTGGTCCATGCAGGACCAGAAAATTTGACATAGATTATGCTCTGCTTTTTATTGAAGATAACGACAATTAGCCGCATATTAGCAGGAAATACCTTGAATTTCGAGGCATTTACATTATTGGACTGAATCCCCGAATATCCAGGAAATGGCTATAGGAGCGAGCTTATAATCTGCTCTGCTACCTCACGAGAAAGGGGGCCTTTCTTAGTAAATGCGATTTGAGACTGCCGATTAATAATCACCGTATAGGGCAGAGCGCCGTAATTATTACCATATGATTTGGCGACCTGGATAACCGCCTCCTCACCCACGAGAATGGGGTAATTAATTCCTATTTTATCGATGAATTCCAAAACGTCTTCTGCTTTCTGTAGTGCTATCCCGATAAATTGTAATCCGTCATTGACATAAACTTCTTGTAATTCTATAAATTCAGGTATCTCTTCGCGGCAAGGTGGGCACCATGTGGCCCAGAAATTAATCACTACAACATTACCATCCCACTCGTTAATAGCGCGCATCTTGCCAGTAATATCCGGCAAACTGAAATTCGGACGCGACATGCCGATATAGTCTTCATCTGCTCTGATTGCTTGGTTTGATGTCTGTGCTTGTACAGGCTCATCGTTTTGATAATGAAAAAATTGGAATCCGATAAAGGCTGACAATGTAGTAATTAGAAACGCAGCTAAAACAAATACCGGTTTGCTCACAAGGACGCAACCTGAATTACATGCTGTATAAATTTTTCTGCGTTAACAAAACCGATCAATCTATAAGCATTATGTTCAAGTCCATCATATCCAAAGAATAATATTGCGGGTGGGCCAGGCAGATTAAATCTGCTTAATAATGCTTTATCCAGTTTATCATTTTTGGTGACATCTGCTTTAAGCAAGACAACATCTTTTAGAGCATTACGGACTTCTTTCTTTTTAAATGTTTTTCTTTCCATTTTCTTGCAGTCAATGCACCAATCGGCATAGAAATCTAACATTGCAACTTGTTTGGATTGTTTTGCAATAGTCAGCTCGCGATCTAAATCATCAATGCTTTTAATTTTTTTAAACTTAAGTGATTCTAAGTCTGCATATGTGCCGTTAGATATACTTTGCAATGGCCTGAATAAATTATCATTACCATTGGCTGCTCCTATAATTAATAGGACACCATAGACCAATATCACTAAACCGAGACCTTTCCAAAGTTTTTGCCAGCTTGCATTCGGCTGTAATGAATCCAGTGCTCCCATATAGATAGCAGATACAATTAATAATAAGGCCCATAGCATCAATGCAATTGAACCTGGGATTATGCGTTCAACAAACCAGATAGCGACGGCCAACATCACAACACCAAAGAATCGCTTAATAGTATCCATCCATGCCCCTGCTGGTGGCAACAATTTACCCATCGATGCACCTATAATGAGTAACGGGGCGCCTAAACCTAAACCGAAGGCAAAAAGTGTTGAACCACCCAACCAAACATTACCTGTTTGGCTGATATAGGTGATACCCGCAAATAAGGGTGGGGTTACACAGGGCCCAACGATAATGGCTGATAACGCTCCCATAATCGCTGCGCCATAAAATGAACCGCGCTCATGTTTGCTACTCAACCCGGATAATTTTGTTTGCCAACTGATTGGCAAACGTATTTCATAAAATCCAAACATGGATAACGCGAGCAAAACAAAAATTGCGCTAAAAATTGAAAGCACCCATGCATTTTGTGCTGCTGCTTGCAAGTTATAACCAAATCGTGCAGAAACGATCCCCAATACAGCATACGTTATTGCAATCGGCATGACATACGCCAGAGACAATGCAAAAGCTCTTTGTGTTGAAACCTGTTTTTTCTGACCAACAATAATACCTGAGAGAATAGGGATCATTGGATAGATACAAGCAGTAAATGCTGCGAGTAAACCAAATCCGAAAAATATTAATACACTAATAAAAATATTTTCCTGTACGAGCTTGTTGGTAATCGCATCTTGTTCTGATAATTGGATATTGTCAGTAACTACACTAGTAGTTAAACCTGCCGGGATTATAAATGATAAATTTTTGTTTACAGGCGGATAACAGATCACATCCTCTTTGCATCCCTGGTAAGTTACTACCATATTTAATATCATTCCATTTGTATTTTCCCTATTAAGTGGCAGTGTAGCGTTGGCTTGATGGTGCAATACTTCAACGCGTCCAAAATCCGGGTCTTCTTTTATCTCTCCTCTTGAAATAACTGCTGGTCCGGGGGTTACCTCACTCTGCTTAGTATCAAAACGAAAATTATCGCGATAGAGATAATAACCATCGGCAATTTCCCAACTGAATTGCAGCTGATTGGCGTTCAATACTTCAGCTGAAATGATGAATGCCTCATCGGGATCTAGAAACTCAGGTTCTTCTGGGTCGCCGTTGGCAAGATCAGCAAAAACTTGTTCTAATTGTTCATTGAATTGACCAGCATTGACAAAACTTGGCAACGCAAAAAAGGTAGCGCATATCAGCAAAACAACTCTTGCAATGCTCATTAAAATTTTATTTTGTATTGTCGTCTATCCAGGCTAAGTAATCTGGCAGGCCTGTTTGGATAGGGACAGCTATTATCTCGGGAAGTTCGTGTGGATGCAGTGAATTAATTTTCTTTTCAACTTCTGGATAAAGATCAATGGTCGTCTTGATTATCAGTAAATATTCTTCGTCATAATCAACTTTATTACCCCAGCGAAAATAGGATTGAATGCCAGGTAGAACGTTGACACAGGCAGCAAGCCGGTTAGCAACCAGATCTTGTGCTATCTGCTTGGCAGTAATAGAACCCGGGCAGGCGCTAAAAACCAGTATTTTGTTCGTTCCTTTATCCATATATAATAATCTTGCTTATATATTCTAGGCCTTGAAATTTGCCATTTTGCCAACACATTGGCAAATAAGCCATTACCTAATTCATACCGTACAATTTAACTTGTTTAAATTACTGTTCATAATTTTTCTGCTTGTTCCTCTCCTTGAGATCTATTTATTGATCAAGATTGGAAGCCAGATAGGGGCAATAGCCACTATTGCCCTCGTCTTGTTTACTGCAGCGCTCGGTGTTTTCCTGTTGCGGCTACAGGGTTTGGCGACCATTACCAAAGTCAGAAACAGTGTGGATCAGGGCGAATTACCAGCAGTTGCCCTACTAGAGGGACTTTTGCTACTTATCGCTGGTGCTTTACTACTGACACCTGGATTTTTTACTGATGCTATCGGATTTTTGTTTTTGACCCCTCAAGTCCGTTCTCATATCGCTAATAAGCTATTACTAGCAATCATCGTATCCCAAAAAAATCACCAAAATCACCAAAATAATGTATTGGAAGGTGAATTTTGGGAAGAAGATAAATAGACCATTTTTTAAACCATCCAGCTTGACAGAATCAACATCCTTCCTATAATTAGCACTCACCAGAATTGAGTGCTAACAATATTAATTAATCCATAATTTATAAGTATTTCAGGAGAAAAAATCTATGAATATCCGTCCTTTACAAGATCGCGTGATCGTTAAGCGTATGGAAGAAGAGCGGACCAGCTCCGGGGGTATTGTTATCCCGGATTCAGCCGCCGAAAAGCCTATCCGAGGCGAGGTGATCGCAGTTGGTCCCGGTAAAGTGCAGGACAATGGTAAGAAGCTCCCGGTCGACCTCAAGGTAGGCGACACAGTCCTGTTTGGTAAATATTCCGGTACAGAAGTCAAGATTGATGACGAAGAATATGTCGTTATGCGTGAAGACGACATCCTGGGTGTAATTGAAGGTTAAATCGAACGAATTCAGAATCTAAATTAAAGAGGAATTATAAAAATGAGTGCGAAAGAAATTAAATTTAGCGATGACGCACGCCAGCGCATGCTGAGAGGGATTAACATCCTGGCCAATGCGGTCAAGGTGACCTTGGGCCCTAAGGGGCGCAATGTCGTGTTGGAAAAAAGTTTTGGCGCACCAACTGTTACAAAAGATGGTGTGTCCGTTGCCAAAGAAATCGAATTAAAAGATAAGTTTGAAAATATGGGCGCACAGATGGTAAAAGAAGTCGCATCGCAAACCTCTGATGTGGCCGGTGATGGTACCACTACCGCGACAATACTCGCCCAAACTATAGTGACGGAAGGCATGAAAGCCGTTGCAGCTGGCATGAACCCAATGGATCTCAAACGTGGCATCGATAAAGCAGTGATTGTTGTTGTCGATGAACTCAAGCGACTTTCCAAGCCATGTACTGATGATAAGGCCATTGCCCAGGTCGGTACCATTTCTGCAAATGCAGATTATGCCATTGGCGAGATCATTGCCAAGGCCATGGACAAGGTGGGTAAAGAAGGTGTGATCACAGTTGAAGAAGGTACCGGGCTCGAAAATGAATTGGATACTGTTGAAGGTATGCAATTTGATCGTGGCTATCTCTCACCTTATTTCATAAATAATCAGCAATCCATGAGTGTTGAACTGGAAGATCCCTATATCCTTTTACATGATAAAAAGATCTCTAATATTCGTGACATGTTGCCGATTCTTGAGGCTGTGGCCAAATCAGGGAAATCATTACTTATCGTTGCTGAAGATGTTGAAGGTGAGGCATTGGCAACATTAGTAGTCAATACCATTCGCGGTATTGTTAAAGTCTCTGCGGTTAAAGCACCAGGTTTTGGCGATCGTCGCAAGGCAATGTTGGAAGACATCGCTATCCTGACTGGTGGCACTGTAGTCTCTGAAGAAGTTGGCTTAAGCCTCGAAAAAGTAGACCTGGATGATCTGGGCTCGGCAAAGAAAATCCTTATCACAAAAGATGACACGACGCTTATCGATGGTGGGGGTAAAGCTAAGGACATTGAAGGTCGTATTAATCAGATCCGCAAACAGGTCGATGATGCTTCTTCTGACTATGACCGTGAAAAACTTCAAGAGCGTGTTGCCAAGCTTGCAGGTGGTGTCGCCGTTATTAAAGTAGGTGCTGCTACTGAAGTGGAAATGAAGGAAAAGAAGGCCCGTGTTGAAGATGCTTTACATGCAACCCGTGCTGCAGTCGAAGAAGGTGTGGTGCCTGGAGGAGGTGTGGCTTACATACGCGCTTTACCTGCAATGGACAAGGTGAAAGGTGATAATGATGACCAAAATACAGGCATCAAAATTGCCCACCGGGCCCTGGAAGAGCCACTTCGGCAAATTGTTAGCAATTCCGGTGTTGAACCATCTGTGGTTCTCAACAATGTGATCGAAGGCAAAGATAATTACGGTTTCAATGCGCAAACCGGTGAATATGGCGATATGCTCGAAATGGGGATCTTGGATCCAACCAAGGTCGCTCGTACTGCCCTGCAAAATGCGGCATCCGTAGCAGGTCTGTTAATCACAACGGAAGCCATGGTTGCAGAAATGCCAAAGGAAGATAAGCCAGCTATGCCGGATATGGATGGTATGGGCGGTATGGGTGGCATGGGCGGTATGATGTAATAAATCTGCTTTTTTTGTCATAAA
>CAZCXC010000099.1:0-7634 GCA_964502505.1 uncultured Enterobacteriaceae bacterium | reverse complement strand
CTTCAGCAAGTAATGATTTAACAAGCACCCAGTCCGGTTGCTGGCGTCTTAATTCAAGTCCGATGTAAGTTAATTTACCATGAAAAGTTTGGCAGATTTTATCAACCCAACCCTGTATTCGCTCTGTCTGCACGGTATCGGATCCTGCAAATTCCATTATATTCAACGATAAACGACAATGTTCTGTAACAAGCACTCTATAATGCATTGCTTCCCACGGATCAACAGGCTCCCCTGCAGCCAGAATACGCTGACAATATTCAGTGATTTCAGAGATCGCAACTGCCCTGTGTATACCTGGGGGTAATTCTGTATTGATCCGCCAATAGAGTCCGAAATCTTCGACACCATAATCATGAGGCAAACCATAGATATAATAAACCGGCCGCTGTGATGTCAAAATAAATTCATCAATTGATTTTCGTCTTTCCTCTTCACTGTTCTTAACCGGATAAAAAAGACGATTGGATAAAAGTATTCCTTTCACGCTGTAGAGGGTCACGTCAGATCGTACTTTTTCTACCAGATTTAGATAACCCATTGGGCTCATATCCAAATCACCCGAAATAAAAAGCACACTATTCGGTTCCAGAGACTCCAGCACTTTCCGACCATAAACCTCTGCCCAATTATCATTTGCCCGGTAATTGTCTGCCACATTCCCCATCAGTACTGTTCCTATAATAACGACAAAAAGTCCCACTTCTACTAATCCCTTGTTTACTATGATATGAGTATGGTGGGTAATTACTCGAAAAAGCATATACGCACCTAATGCTAACCAAAGAGCCATTACTGCATAAGCTATTAATGGATAGACTCGAAAAATATTGCGGTGAAGAAGATCATAATCGAAATTTAACAAACCAATCAGTAGCAATGTATTACCCAAGAATCCCAGAGTAAGACCTAAGCAGACGGACTTGGGCCAGATCCACCATTGACGGATAAATCCAATACTTGCAAACACCAATCCTGTGAAACCAAATTGCTGCAAACTTTCACGGCTGATGAACCCAATTAATTGCAGTTTGTCCCACCATCCTGCACTTGGACTAGTCTCTGATTCCGCATAGCCTTGACGACTCACATAAAACCAAAAATCTGACCATGACTCGATCGGACCATAAAAACTGATTATCGGATCCATCTGTGTACGGATAACCATCCACATATAAGGAACAAGTCCCAACAGCATCCATGGTAATGCCTTTGGTAGTTGGCGCAATAATACGCGCCACATCGCCCACATGATGGTCAACAACAGAGGTGTTGATACCACCAACAACGGCCAATGGTTACTTAAACCTAAACCATAAACAAACGCCATCCAACCTAATAACCGTCCGGAATAAGCTACCTTACAATCCCGAACCCAATACAAGGCCATGATGACCAACAGCAAAAACAACAACACATTTAAGGTATACACCTCCGCTATAATTGCTTGCGACCAAAATGTCTTTGAAAATCCAAAAGCCAGGGCCGCTATATAAGCATAAATACGTCCTTGTGTTAGCATCCTGGTCAACCACCATAAACAGCCACAACTTAACGCTCCAAAGAGAGCACTTAATGCATGTACCCGGAAAGCTACACTACCCAGAGGGAACCAAGTCGATAAGTGACCCAACAACGTATACAAAGGATAACCCGGAGGATGAGCTGTGCCATTAAAGTAGGCTGCTAAAATAAAATATCCATCATCTTCCAGAACAACAGTCTGTGGTGCACTCCAAAGATAGATCACGAATACGATAAGGAATACAAACAATAAATGGGGCCATTCTTCACGGAGGCGAATGGAAGATAAATTACAAATGGTGTTCATTCTCGTATGATCCTGTTTATCTCTGCTTTATGCTTGTTTCAACAAGCATGGCAATAACTGCATATTTCTACATCACCATAATATTTTATTCGGGACAGCGATATTCAAACTTAAAGATAAAGGGAACTTATTGACGTACTGACCATAAGATAAGAAACAAATCTAATCTAGCTTAAGTTTATCTAAACGATAACGTAGAGCTCTAAAACTGATCCCCAATAAGCGAGCAGCTTTAGTTTTGTTCCAATGTGTTTTTTCCAAAGCATCAAGAATAGCCTGTTTTTCAACATCACCAAGATAGGAATCGAGTTCAACCTGTCCGGTTGGTGACATTGCTTTTTGAACCTTCTTTGCAGGAAGCTGTAAGTCCTGCTCTTGTATAATTCCCCCATCACATAGGGTCATTGCCCGCTCCAAGATATTTTCCAGTTCCCTAACATTCCCAGGAAAATCATATTTCATTAATGCAGATAACGCCGCGTTTGTAAGGCTATGCTGTTCGCATCCGGTTTTCATCAACAATTGTTCCAAAATAAAATTGGATATTAAAGGAATATCCCCAGCACGCTCTCTCAAAGGAGAGACATTAAGCTCAATGACATTGATTCGATAAAACAGATCCTGACGGAATTTTCCAACCTCGACCAATTTTGCTAGACCCTTATGTGTAGCGCTCAAGATCCGCACATCGACTGATATTTCCTTGGTTGAACCCACAGGACGCATTGTCTTTTCCTGTATGACACGCAGTAACTTTACCTGCATATGTAAAGGGAGCTCAGCAATTTCATCAAAAAACAGCGTCCCTCCTTCTGCCGCCTGAAATAAACCTTCTTTATTAGATACTGCGCCTGTAAAACTACCTTTTATATGGCCAAAAAATTCACTCTCCATCAATTCATGGGGTATGGCTCCACAATTAACCGGGACAAATGCATTTTTTGAACGAGATCCCTGCTCATGGATCATCTTTGCAACTAGTTCCTTGCCAGTACCCGATTCACCACTGATATAGATAGGGGCCTGGCTGCGTGCAAGTTTATCAATTGCCAAACGTAAATTATGCATTACTTCGCTATCGCCGATAAGTTGACGTTTAGATTTGAGAGGACCCCCGGAAAGTTTCAGTGCACTTTTGACCAAGGTGCGTAACAACCCTAAGTCGACAGGCTTTGTCAGAAAATCAAATGCTCCTGATTTCAGCGCCTGTATTGCAGATTCCATATTGCCATGCGCAGTAATTACAGCAATGGGCATTTGTGGATAACGCTCTTGAGTATATGCAACAAAATCAACGCCATCACCGTCTGGCAACCGCATATCAGTAAGACATATATTGAAATTATGCTTTTCCAATAACTCTTTTGCACCATTTAAATCTTCGGCGCACATACTGTTTACATCCATACGCTTCAGAGTGATTTCCAACAACTCCCGGATGTCAGGTTCATCATCAATAATTAAGACGAGTGGTTTACTCATTGAACTAAAATATGTTGTCTGTCTGCGGGTGCAAAATGTATTCTAAAACAGCAGCCACTACTTGAATTGTTAACCAGACTTAATGATGCCTGATTTACTTCGCAAAGTTCACGGGCAATATATAGACCTAATCCAGAGCCTTTTGAATCAGTTGTAAAAAAAGGTTCAAATAAATGCTCGACAGCATCTTCAGTAATACCAGGACCATGATCGATCACATCCAAGAAAGGACGTTCTGTTTTTTTTCTGATTCCACATTTAATTTCAAGCAGTGGAGTCCCCTTACTGTAACGTATTGCATTCTCGCAAAGATTTAACAAGACCTGATGTAATTGACTTGGATCCATTCGTATAAATATTCCAACTACTTCCATATCATAGTCTACTGCATCTGGAGAAAGGTGTTCCTGATTGATAAACTCTTTCACAAAATTATTAAGCCATAAATTGATTTCAATATTTTCCGGCGTAGCTGGTTCACGGCGACTGATTTGTTGTACGTTTTCTATAATCGCATTCATTCTACGTGAATGTTGTATGATAATTTGTATGAGTCGATCATTTTCGCTGGTACTTGAACTCGATTCAAATAATAATTGACTGGCATGGCTAATTGCACCCAGTGGATTACGTACTTCATGTGCAATACTGGCAGCCAATCTCCCCAGTGAAGCAAGCTTCATATGCTGAGCCCTTTGTCGCATTGATGCAATATCTTCAACAAAAATTAGTATTCCGAACCTGATATCAGGTTTGAAACGAGTAAAAGACACCTGTACATCAACATCACCTTTCTCAGGCTCCAATATGACAATGCGTTCTCCTCCACGATGCATCCATTCATTTAATTTTTCTGTTAAATGCGGGGCTACATAATCAATCTTATCATTATAATTTTTCTGTTCTATTCCCAACAATAAACAAGCAGATTCATTGAGCAAACGAACACGCCTTTCACTGTCCAAAACAATAATACCAGACTGTATACGTTGTACTATAAGTTCATTCAAGTGTGCCATGCTCTTCAGGTCAACGGCATGTTGTTGAACCAATGCCTCAGTCTCACTAATACGTCTTGCCAGTGCATTCCCTAAAATTGCTGTCACAAAAAAAGTAATTCCTAGAAAGCTGGCATGAGTATAATTTGGGGTTGCCAAATGAAGAATAAGTTCTACATAAAACTCCTGGATAAGCACCATAATGGTAGCTACTGCTGCAAATAACACAGCAATTCTACCTGTTATCAAAATACTACCCCCCCGCTACAGCAATAACTAATAGCATTCCAAATCCGCTCTTCAACCCGTCACTTGCATACATCAAAGTACTGATAATTATGATATCTAACAATACATGTAGCGCTACTTGTATATTAAAGCGAGGCTTTCTTAATTTAATAAAAAATCCGAAACTAATAGACAATAAAAAATAAATATGTGCAGTAACAGAGAACAGAAAACCATCGAATATGCCCAGTGGTTCTGGGACCTGACCTACCCAAATTAATGTTACAAATAAAAAAGCAATTAAAAATCGATATAAATTAAAATACTCAAGCGCTTGCCATGAAGTATCTGTGTGTGTGTCTTTTATGATATTATTTGCCACAAGATTTACTTTTCAGCCATAGTATTTTGATGCTCTTTACAACAATATATTTTATTACCATACAAAATTGCATTTTCTCCAGGAATAAATATCCCACAGTAATCACAGGCAACTATTTTTGAAGTTTTAGAAGGCTTCCTTCTAATTAATCTCCAGGACATAATTTTCTGAATAATAAAATAGATAGCCAACAACAGGCCAACAATTAATAATATTCGTAATAAAACCATATAAATATTTATGTACGATTTAGTATATTTATGTTTAATTTGAGCAATTACTTGTTTAAATAAGCAATAGAGTTAGCTATATTCTAATTTAGTCCTATAAATACTAATACTAATCTAAATTTGACTGGGGAAGGACGAACTCAGCATTATGATTTATAAAAAATGAATCTCCACGAGTATCAAGCCAGAAAACTGTTTGCTGAGTATGGCATTCCTACACCGCCAGGGAAACCTGCTCATTCACTAAAAGAGGCTTTACGAGGTGCAGCTGATATAGGTGGAGATAGCTGGGTTGTTAAAGCTCAAGTACATGCAGGCGGTCGTGGTAAAGCTGGTGGTGTGAAACTAGCTCATAGCATGGATGAGTTAGAAGAAATAACACGCAATATGCTAGGCACTCAGTTGATTACCAAGCAATCAGCACCAACTGGTCAGCCAGTTAACTGTGTATTGATCCAAAGTATGGCCGATATAGCATCAGAATTTTATTTAGGGATGGTTGTTGATCGGAGCAGTAAACGCATTGCCATTATGGCATCCAGTGCTGGGGGAATGGATATCGAAGAAGTTGCAGCCAAGACACCTGAAAAAATTATCAACACAATTATTGACCCTATATTAGGTATTCAAAACTACCAAACAAACCGAATAGGATATGCGCTTGAACTGGATAAAAATCAACAAAAACAATTAAATCAAATTATCAAAGCATTCTACCAATTATTCCTTGATAAAGACCTAAGTTTAATTGAGATTAACCCATTAATAGTTACAAAGGCAGGTAACCTGGAAGCTCTCGATGCGAAGGTGTCTGTAGATGATAATGCTTTATACAGACAACCTAATCTTGAAGAATGGTGCGATCCTTCTCAGGAAGATGAGAAAGAAAATATTGCTAAACGTTATGATCTTAATTATGTAACGCTTGATGGCAATATTGCTTGTATGGTCAATGGTGCAGGTCTGGCAATGGCGACAATGGATGTGATCAAATTACATGGGGGTGAACCAGCTAATTTTCTTGATGTTGGTGGCGGTGCCACTGCAGAGAAAGTTGCAGAAGCATTCAAATTAATTGTCTCCGATTCAAATGTTCAGGCAATTCTGGTTAATATTTTTGGTGGTATCGTCCGCTGTGATTTGATTGCTGAAGGTATTATCAAGGCCGTCCAGGAAGTCGGTGTTAATGTGCCCGTTGTTGCCCGACTAGAAGGAACAAATGTTATACAAGGAAAAGAAATTCTTGCTGAAAGCGGTTTAACCATTACGCCGGCAAATGATCTGACCGATGCTGCAAAAAAAGTTGTAGCAGCAGCCAAGGATAAAAGCTGATGGCCATCTTGATAGATAAACATACGAAAGTCATTGTTCAAGGCTTTACTGGTAAACAAGGTACCTTTCATTCGGAACAGGCGATTGAATATGGATCCCAGATTGTAGGTGGCGTTACTCCTGGGAGAGGTGGTCAAACACATTTGGAACGACCTGTATTTAATACAGCACATGAAGCCGTCCAAGAGACTGGTGCTGATGCAAGTATGATCATGGTGCCTGCTGCTTTTGCTGCAGAATCAATAGCAGAAGCAGCTGATGCTGGCATTAAGGTTATTATTTGCATTACAGAAGGCATCCCTGTTCTAGACATGCTTAAAGTCAAGGCAAGTCTAGAACGCTACCCTAACACAAAATTGGTGGGGCCAAACTGCCCTGGTGTTATCACTCCTGGTCAATGCAAGATTGGTATCATGCCGGGTAATATTCATAAACCAGGTTGTATAGGGATAGTATCACGCTCAGGTACACTGACTTATGAGGCAGTTCATCAAACAACCTTGCATGATTTGGGACAAAGTACCTGTGTCGGTATTGGCGGGGACCCTATCCATGGAATGAATTTTATTGATTGCCTCGAGTTATTTGAAAGAGATCCAGAAACAAAAGGCATCATCTTGGTGGGTGAGATCGGAGGTACCGCTGAAGAAGAAGCCGCAGAATTTATTAAGGCTAATGTCACGAAACCGGTGGTTGGTTATATTGCTGGAGTGACTGCGCCACCAGGCAAACGAATGGGCCACGCTGGAGCGATCATTTCTGGAGGGAAGGGAACCGCTGAAGACAAATTTGCAGCACTCGAAGCAGCAAATGTTGTAACCGTTAGATCACCTGCTGAATTGGGAGAAAAAATATCAGAAAGTTTGCAAAATTGATTATATGAGGCAACTGCTTATCTAAATTATTAAACCTCTTCTTTTTATATTCTTCGATATAAAATTACTAATACATATTTAAATAAAGTTCAAAACTAAAAATATAAGATATATGTGTTAATCAGGATCTAATATTGCTGCATCGATAGGTGACAGAAATTTTTCGCCTAAACGCCAAATTTCGAAGTCATATATACTACCATTAATAATAAATTCCTGGATTGGGGCTGTGTAATCCAGGAATTTATTATTAATGGTAGTATATAATAAATTGCT
>CAZCXC010000098.1:0-1673 GCA_964502505.1 uncultured Enterobacteriaceae bacterium | reverse complement strand
TGGTATAGAGTTTTCACGGGAACTTTGTGAGGTTACAAAGGACAACATTGCCAAGTTTCCCCCCTCAAAATGTGCAACGTCATGGGTAGAGTGCGTACATACTGACGTCGTGGAATATAGATTGCCGGACAACCCTTTGGTGTGCTATTTCTACAATCCCTTTGATCAAGTAATTATGGAAGTAGTGGTAGGCAGATTAGTTGAGAGTTTAAGAGAAATCCCTCGGGAGATATATGTCATCTATCTTAACCCAGAGAATCGTATGCTTTTCGATAATTCTGGACTATGGGATATGATTAGTGAAAGTGATCCAGATGTGACTAGTGAAAGCTATCCTTTCGTAACCTATCGTTTCCATCACCAGTCTGATTTTAAGAGCTCTCATATGTATACCAACAACTAATATGCTGTTCTATCTCAATCACCGGGTGATCTGGGTAATGTGAGTATATGAATGTTTGCTTTGTGCCAAAAGCAAACGTATAGCAACTATTCATGGAATGCAAGTGTTAGGACCGGAGATTCATTTTGCTCAATCAAGCGCCAGTTAATAAATGCAGTGTAATTAATAATCGACTGATATATTTTAGGACATCTTAATTTAAATTCTGTGACATTTTCTAATTCAATAGTTATTACTTTTCCTTCCTCACAGTGAATTTGAGTCATTCTATCATCAGGATCTGAGAGCGACGACATGCAATCAATCCACGCATCCATATTTCTGCCATAAAGATCAGGAAAACCAAATACACGTGTAAACTCATCATGGAATGAACTCCAACCTTTTATATTTTGACACTCAATTTTTACAGTACTTACTACCATATTTTATTTACAGTTTACTTCAATAATATGAATGTCCGCTTTGTGCCAAAAGCGAACATTCATTTAGCGGTTTCGAATAATATAATTTTAAATACTTAAATAATTTAATGATTTTTCTGGGAAGAAAAAAAGCAGCTTTCCCATGAATTTTCTATTACTAACGCACTCTAATACTATTGGCAGATGTGTATGCGGCGGTAGGCAGGTGTATCGGGTAAGAATTTGCTCTAATGAACCTGAGTACCAAGACGAATGGCGGTTTTGCCCAGGGCATGATACTACTCCCCCCTTGAGCAGTATACGTTAGCATAGTGGCAGTCTATGTGTGCCGGAAGGGGAAGGTACTGTCAACCGCCACCCGTGTTGGTAGTTAGCAGAGTGCTGATTCGAAAATGGGAAACGCTCAAGCCAAGAAACCTTCACGTATCCCTCGTAAGCAACCATGCCTCAGAAGCCCTGTAAGCGATTATTTTAGTAGGCGTAAGGGGGTACTACCTTAGTTTACGGTTTTAATAAGCTGGAATAAAAGAACCTCAATGTTTTTGCTCGTAACAGCTTCAGTAGCTTGCGCTCGGGCAACGTGGTCATGACAAGCCGAAAGTGCCACTTCTGCCAAAATACCGATGATTGCAAGCATAACCATCGTCAAGAGTAGGCTAAGGCCGCATTGCGTCCTCTTAAATTTTATTTGTTTCATTCAAATCATTCTCTATGAGGCATTACGAAGAGGGGTATGCAATGACATTCCTTATAACGCTTTTGTCTCTCTTTATTGCTCAGATGGTTTAGGAGCAACTGGTATCCAGTCATTGAGATACTTTTTGACATATGGATAATAGCCTTCC
>CAZCXC010000097.1:0-3017 GCA_964502505.1 uncultured Enterobacteriaceae bacterium | reverse complement strand
GTTTAACATCTCCGGGTTGGTTATATCATCTATGCCACGGCCTTTAACATAAACCAACATGTAGCTGGCCGTATAATACGGTTCGGTCGTAGCCGCCAGTTCAAAATTTGAGGGTACGGACATGACCAGGTCACAACGATAGATTGGTCGAGGGCAAATTTGATGCGACCATCATCTGGGGTCCCACTGCCGGCTATTATGCAAAACAATATAAAGACGAAGCAGAACTGGTTTTACTTCCCATCACGGCCACCAATAAACAAAATGCCGAGGCAAAGTATGTCTACAGCATGTCCATGGCGGTGAGATACGGGGAAAAGGAATGGAAACAAAAAATTAATCAGTTGATAAAGGAAAATAAGCAAGAAATAGATAAAATTTTATTGGATTATGGTGTACCACTTATTGAGAATTAGCTGTAATGACGCGTATTGAATCAATTTTTTTATTTTTCATATTATTCAATTTCATTGGTAATGTCTCAGCTGATGAAGCAGCGATGACGCCAGATACAAATAAGCGTGAGATGACACAGGGAGAGATAGATGCCAGCATTGGTCGATATGGACAAGTTGAAACATTACCTGAAGGTTTTGAATTTTCAGATGCTGAAGTAAAACTGTGGCATGGTAATCATCTGGAAAATGTCGAACAGCCCGTTCGTCTATATTATGAATTTATTAAATCAGGAACTTATGAGGAAGGATTCACAGATGCTGTTTATCTGGATATCGTGCGAATAAATGAAGATGGAACAAAAAATGCGTTGCTCAGTTTTTTTACCGGTGAAAGAAAGCAGAAATTTAGTGAAGATAACACTAATAATATAACCGGGAATCCGGTATTAGGTATTTATTTGCAGGGTGATGTTTTGGAAATGAATCGTTTAACCAGCGGACATTGGCGCCATTTTCAAAAAAGTATAAAAATTGCCATGAGAAATGCAAAAGTGGAACCGATTAGTTTTAAATTTAATGGTAACGAATATAAAGGCGAAAAAATCACTTTTTTCCCTTATCTGAAAGATCCGCATCGTAATGATTTCCTGAAATTTTCAGATAAACGTTATGAATTTATTTTGTCAGAAGATATTCCCGGCACACTATTTCAAATTCGTACAATTATTCCAGATGGAAATAAAGAGGGAGATGCTAAGCCTCCACTGATTGAAGAAACGCTGACTCTTGTGGAAGTGAATTTCAGTAGTTAATCTAAATTCATATCAGGCAATTCTTATTTTATTGTCTCTCAATTTTGTCATCGGGACGTTTCCCGGGAATGAGTTTCACGGCACAATATTTAAATTCAGGGATCTTAGCAAACGGATCCAATGCATCATTGGTAATTAAATTTCCCGCTGCTTCGGAGAATGTAAACGGCATCATTACAACGCCTTCCATCATGTGCTCATCAGCTCGTGTTGTGGCAGCGATTTTACCGCGGCGAGATTTGACAACCAGGATATCACCTGATTTTAGACCAAATTGTTGTAAATCAACTGGATTGATCATAATACAGGGTCCAGGTTCGATGGTATCCAGTACCCGAGAATGCCTTGTCATGGTGCCGGTATGCCAGTGCTCCAGCTGACGGCCCGTTATAAATATAAACGGGTATTTATTATCTGTTAACTCAGCTGCTTCAATATATTCAGCAGGGACAAATCGCCCCTTACCATCTTCTGTAGGAAAAATACCATCCTGAAATATAATTGGTTCTCCCGGGTCTCCTTCTTTTTCAAGAGGATAGGTAAGTGAATCTTCTTCATCCAGTCTTTCCCAAGTCATGCCCGCCATGTTGGGAACAGCTTTTCGAATTTCTGCAAACACTTCTTTGGGGCCTTCGTAATTCCAGTCGAGTCCTATTCGCTTAGCGATTTGCTGAATAATCCAGAGGTCCTGGCGCGCATCTCCGGGTGGGTCGATGGCCAGTCTTCCCATTTGTACGCGCCGATCGGTATTGGTAAAGGTCCCGGTTTTTTCCGGAAATGCTGTGGCCGGTAATATAACATCTGCATAACTGCAGGTTTCTGTAAAGAAAATATCCTGTATTACCAAGTGTTCAAGCATGGCTAAAGATTCTCTTGCGTGATTCAAGTTTGGATCTGACATGGCCGGGTTTTCACCCATGATATAGAGGCCATTTAAATCACCGTCATGAATGGAATGCATGATTTCTATAACAGTCTTGCCTACATTTGGATCAAGTTCCTTACCCCAAAGTTTTTCAAATTTTGCCCTAACATTCGGGTCAGAAACAGGTTGGTAATCCGGATAAACCATTGGGATTACACCAACATCAGAGGTACCTTGCACATTGTTTTGTCCGCGTAAAGGGTGCAGGCCAGTACTGGGTCTACCAATCTGCCCTGTCATAAGTGCCAGAGAGATCAAGCAACGAGCATTGTCGGTACCATGTATATGTTGGGATATACCCATGCCCCAAAAGATAATGGCGGTCTTTGCCGTTGCGTATAGCCTTGCGACCTCTTTAATTGTTTCGGGTGGTATACTGCAGATGGGTGCCACTTTTTCAGGGCTGTATTTAAGCACAGTTTCTTTCATGGCCTCAAAACCATCCGTATGTTGCTCAATAAATTCTTTATTATGCAAATCTTCGGCAATGATTGTATGCATTATTGCATTGAGAAGCAGGACGTCGGTACCAGGCCTTAACTGCAATAAATGCGATGCATGAAGATACATTTCCGAACCATAAGGTTCGATAAGAATGAGTTTACTGCCACGTTCTGTTGCATTTTTTATAAATGTAGCAGCAACCGGATGATTATCATTAGGTCTCGCACCAATGACGATCATGACTTCTGCTTCAGAACCATCAGCCACTTGGTTTGAAACTGCAGCAGAACCTATCGTTTCCAGAAGCGCAGTTACCGATGAGGCATGACATAAACGAGTACAATGGTCGACATTATTGGTACCGAAACCTGTTCTGACTAATTTTTGAAACAGATAAGCTTCTTCATTACTACCTTTAGCACAACCAAAACCTGATCT
>CAZCXC010000096.1:0-4228 GCA_964502505.1 uncultured Enterobacteriaceae bacterium | reverse complement strand
CAACAGAAGTTATTATTGCCGCAAATACGCAACAGAAAGACGCTATAATTCATGAAACGGCTGATTTATGGTTTCATACTTTGGTTATGCTTGCACAACAAGGATTAAGCTTTACTGATGTCCTCTCTGAACTTGAGAGCCGATTTGGCCAATCAGGTATTGATGAAAAAGCAAGCCGTAAAACCGAAAATTAAGTACATGTTTATATAGAAAAACCATTTAAGCGAGGAAGTTAATATGGGAATGCCAGGACCATTAGAATTATTTATAGTTGTGATCATTGTAGCTTTGCTGTTTGGCACAAAAAAAATTGAGATCATTGGGCGGTGATTTGGGAAGTGCTATAAAAAATTTTCGTGGCGCAGTAAAGGAAGTTGAAGATACTCAGGATTCAAACGATTCAACTTCAGAAAAAGCAAATATAATAGAAGGTGAAGCAACCTCAAACAAAGACGAAACAAAGTAATAAAGTATAAAAATTATTTAAAACTACATCCAAATGAGAACTCGTGTTCTAGTAAGTAGCAATGTTTGATATTGGGTTTTGGGAACTGGTTTTAATCAGCATCGTCGCGTTACTTTTCGTAGGCCCGGATCAACTCCCGTCATTCACTAGAAAAATTGGTCACTGGCTTGGCACAGCCCGCAGGCTCATCAACAACACACGGCGAGAACTGGCACAAGAATTAAATCTGGAAAAACATACCAGCCTTGGCCAAAAACTTTCTGATTTGGATGATTTGATGAAAAATGCACCTGATCAAGACCCTGATTTTATTAATAATAAATCATCTCCTGATGAAAAAGAATAAATAATTTATTAAATGACACAGCCGCCACCTGAGGAAAATAATATTGACCGGGAGCAAACTTTTATCTCCCATTTAATTGAACTGCGCATACGATTAATACGTAGTATTATTTTTGTTCTGTTTGTTTTTCTCGGGTTATTTTATTTTGCAAATGATATTTACAGTTTTTTAGCTGCCCCATTATTTAAACACCTCTCTTCAGAAAGCAGTATGATAGCAACAGAAGTTGCATCCCCTTTTCTTGCCCCGTTTAAATTAACCTTGTTTACAGCGGTATTTATTTCAATGCCCTATTTAATCTATCAAGCCTGGTCTTTTATAGACCCCGGCTTGTATAAAAACGAACGACGTTTTGTAATATCATTATTGTTTTCTAGTATTTCTCTTTTTTATGTAGGAATTGCCTTTGCTTATTTCGTAGTATTGCCTCTACTTTTTGGTTTTTTTACAGCAGTTGCACCAGAAGGTGTAACAGTGATGACAGACATTAGTCGATATCTTGATTTCGTTTTAAAGATATTTTTTGCCTTTGGTCTTGCCTTTGAAGTGCCTATTGCCACTATGCTGCTTGTATGGACAGGATTTACTTCTGTTGAATCACTGAAAAAAAACAGGCCCTACTTTATCGTTGGCGCTTTCTTTGTGGGGATGCTGCTGACACCGCCTGATATTATTTCTCAAATCCTTTTAGCTTTACCGATCTTGTGTTTATTTGAATTGGGCTTGTTTTTAAGTTCAAAACTCATACCACAAAACACAGAAGTTGACGCTCCACATGAAACTGATCACTAGTATTTTTTAAAAATAAACCACCACTTTATGACTGTTCCCAAGGCAGGTTATGAAATCGCCAGCCATTGATTTTACTTCGGTGATTTTTGCCATCTCTATCACCTTCAAATCCTTCATCAACATTGTACAGTATTTTAAATCCGCTACGCTCAAGTTCTTCGGCAGCGGCTTGTGAACGCTTACCGCTCCGGCAGATGGTAAGTATTGGCAATTCCTCCATTTCACTATCTGATTCACACTTTGCAGACAGCGCTTCACGTACTTTATCTACAAAGCCTGGATCTACTTCCCAGCCCGGGGCTTCCTGCCAGGGAATATTCACGGTGCCTGGGGGATGGCCTACATACTCGTACTCCATACTGGTACGCACATCTAGCAGGGTTGCTCTTGGATCAGATTGCAATATTTCCCATGCGTCTGGTGGTGATATTTCCTTAACGGTTGATTCAGTCATGACTATATTGTGGTTCATTAATCAACAAATTAGAACCAATAAAAAACTGTTAAAACAGATTTAATTACCCGAAATTTTAACTTAACAGTAATTTGTGGTGGAATATCATACTTCTGAACTGATATTAGCCGGAGGAGAACAGTACATGACCATGGATGACCGTGATGGCGTCATTTGGCTGGACGGGGAGTTCGTGCCTTGGCGTGAAGCCAAGGTTCATGTCCTGACCCATACCCTGCATTATGGCTTAGGTGTGTTTGAAGGCATTCGTGCCTATAAGGCAGAAAATGGCACGGCTATCTTCCGTTTGCAGGAACATACCAAACGTCTTTTCCGTTCAGCACAAATCATGCGTATGACATTACCTTTTGATGAAAGCACACTAAACGATGCCTGCATTACGTCTGTTCGTAATAATCAACTAGAAACAGCTTATATCAGACCGATGTGTTTTTATGGCTCGGAAGGGATGGGATTGCGTGCTGATAATTTAAAGACACATGTAATGGTTGCTGCCTGGCTCTGGGGTTCTTACCTGGGCAATGAAGGACTTGAAAAGGGAATACGTATAAAAACATCCTCTTATACCCGGCACCACGTCAATATCAGTATGTGCAAAGCAAAAGCAAACGGTAATTACATGAATTCAATGTTGGCATTACAGGAAGCCTTAGACTGTGGTTACGATGAAGCGCTATTACTTGATAATGAAGGTTATGTCACGGAAGGAAGCGGTGAAAATATATTCATTGTTCGTGATGGTGTGCTCTACACACCTGAACTCACATCTGTGCTTGAGGGCATTACCCGTGACACAATTATGATCCTGGCGCAGGAAGCTGGTTTTGATATCAAAGAAAAACGTATTACCCGTGACGAAGTTTATATTGCTGATGAAGCATTCTTTACTGGTACGGCTGCTGAAGTAACACCAATCCGTGAGCTAGATGGCCGCACCATAGGCAACGGTACACGCGGGCCCGTTACAGAACAATTGCAAGGGCTATACTTTGATCAAGTGTATGGTCGCAGGGATCAACATAGTGAATGGTTAAGCTATGTATAGGAAAAATTAAAACACATGAACAACGATACTGATACTACTAACATTAATCCGAATGTGGCTATTAGTCAGCGGAGTTACGACATAGACAGGAAGTCATTACCGCTCCATTGTCCACTGCCTAACATGAGTTTATGGAATTCACACCCTCGAGTGTATCTACCGATAGAAGAAACGGGCCAAGCAAAATGTCCTTATTGCGGCACGGAATTTAAATTGAAAGATATATAAAATATCTTTAATTTCTAAGGCAACAAGTTGACCGGACAAAAGCCCAAGCCTATTGTCATCTGGCGATTCAGTGATGACCGATCCGGACATGATGCACAAAGTAATGGCCTGATTAAATCACTTGCCCTCTTAATACCTTGCGACTGTTATGATATTGAGATCAGCGTATGTAAACAAAAATTGAAAAATTTATTACGCGGCACATTTTCACCCGGGATTAAATTACCTGATCCTGATTTAATAATTGGAGCAGGACATCAAACACATATTCCGATGCTTTGTGCCCAACATGCGCGAGGCGGAAAAACTATTATTATAATGAAACCAAGCTTGCCTTTTTCATGGTTTGATTATTGTATTATTCCCGAACATGATAACCCGCCGCAAAGAGACAATATCATTACTGCTCGAGGCGCTATTAACTCAGTAACATCAACGAACAATCATGACTACGGACTAGGACTAATGTTAATCGGTGGTCCATCGAAACATCATTCCTGGAATCTAGACAACCTGATTAGTCAGCTTAAAGAAATTATAAAACATGATCTAGCGATACGCTGGACGATTACGGATTCACCCCGCACCCCAACAAGCACTTTGGAAACATTGGCTGAACAACACTGGCAAACAGTAAAATTTTTACCTCACACACAATGTAACACCTCCAGTTTGCATAATCTTTATGCAACATGCGGAATAATTTGGGTAAGCGAAGATAGTGTTTCCATGGTATATGAAGCATTAACATCAGGGGCTAGTATTGGACTATTATCGGTACCCAGAAAAGGAACGAGCAGGGTAGGAAATGCAATTGATGCTTTAGCTTCCAACAATAAAGTCACCCTATATCAAAACTGGCTCAAAACAAAAACT
>CAZCXC010000095.1:0-6965 GCA_964502505.1 uncultured Enterobacteriaceae bacterium | reverse complement strand
AACAGCCCCCTCAGTGAATATTTCTCTCTGTTTAGCCATTTCTTCAGGTTTTTTCTTGCCCATTGCACGTCTTAGTAAATCTGCGGCACCTAGTGTATAGCCAGCTAATATCTGAGCAATTTGCATAACCTGTTCTTGATAAAGAATTACTCCATAAGTTGGCATCATTATTTGTTCTAGATTTGGGTGTAAATGTTTAATACTTGCCCTGCCATGCTTACGATCAACATAATCATCCACCATCCCAGACTGTAATGGTCCAGGTCTAAACAAGGCTACCAAAGCAATTAGTTCATCAAATGTGTCGGGCTGTAATCTTTTAATCAGCTTTTTCATTCCATCAGATTCAAGCTGGAATATCGCTGTTGTTTCAGTACGTCTAATTAATTTATAAGCTTGCTTATCATCAAGAGGGATATTTAAAATATCTAAAGGTTTTTCATTTTTACCACACCTGCTATTTATATCTTTAACAGCCCAATCAATTATTGTTAATGTGCGTAAACCTAAAAAATCAAATTTGACTAAACCAATATCTTCAACATCCCCCATATCAAATTGCGTTACTGTAAAAGTTGAACCTAGCTCACAATAAAGTGGCATATAATTAGTCAAAGGTTCAGGGGCAATAACAATACCCCCTGCATGCCGACCAGCGTTACGCGTAATCCCTTCTAATTTTTTTGCCAGATTTATAAGTGTATTTACATCATCCTCATTTTGATAACGCTTTCTTAAAGTGTCATCCTCCTCTAGTGCTTTATCAAGTGTCATATTCAAATCAAAAGGTATGAGTTTTGCTATTTGATCGACAAACCCATAAGGATAACCCAGCACTCTTCCAACATCCCTGACAACAGCTTTAGCAGCCATAGTACCGAATGTAATTATCTGTGAGACATGGTTGCTACCATAACGTTTGGAAACATAGTCAATTACCTCATCCCGTCTTTCCATACAAAAATCAATATCAAAATCAGGTAAGGAAACACGCTCAGGATTAAGAAATCGTTCAAACAAAAGATCATATTTCAATGGATCAAGTTCAGTTATACCTAGTGCAAAAGCCACAAGCGAACCTGCCCCGGAACCTCTGCCGGGACCTACCGGAATAGAGTTATCTTTAGCCCATTGAATAAAATCTGCAACAATCAAGAAATAGCCTGAAAACCCCATCTCTATAATCACATCAAGTTCAGTTCCAAGGCGCTGCTGATATTGTTTACATAATTCTTCTTTGTTACTTGCCCTTAATATTTTGTTACATTTTTCTAATCCTTCTTTTGCTTTTTTACATAACCATTCATCTTGACTATAGTTTTCAGATAATGGAAATCGTGGGAGATAATTTTCACCTAGTGTTAATTCAAGATTACAGCGTTGTGCTATATTCCATGTGTTCTCTATGGCCTCAGGAATATCTTCAAATAATTTTTGCATCTCTTCTGAGGTACGTAGATATTGCTGATCACTATAATGATGCGGTCTCCGTGAATCGTTCAGTGTGTAACTCTGCTGAATACATACCCTAGCCTCATGTGCTTCAAAATCATGCTTTGTTAAAAAACGAACATCATTACTGGCAACAACAGGAATATTATTCTGTTCCGCCAACTCAATGGCAGAACAAATATAGTCTTCTTCATTAGCACGATTAGTTCGTTGTAATTCAAGATAAAACCGATCAGGGAAAAGTAGTTGCCATTCATCTATTAAGTTAGATGCATTTTCTTGTGAGCCAGATATGATAGCTTGACCGATATCACCGTCCTTTCCTCCCGACAAAGCAATTAAATTAGTGTTATATTCTTTTAGCCAATGCATTGGTACATAGCTTATTCCTTGTGACTGACATTCCGTATAGCTTCGAGTTAATAAACGAGTAAGATTGTGATAGCCATCAATATTCTGACATAGCAAGATTAATCGACTACAGTCTTTGGAATCAGCATCCTTTAATAGTCTTATTTCTGTTCCAATAATTGGTTTTATGCCGGATTCCTGTGCTGCCCGGTAAAATTTCACCACGGAAAACATATTGCTCTGCTCTGCCAGTGCAATAGCTGGCATATTATTCTCAGCAGCTGCGTCTACGAGTGCTTTCACTCGCAACAACCCATCCACTAATGAATATTCTGAATGAATATTGAGATGTACAAATACAGGAGTCATTACCTAGTGATTATGCAAAAAATAATGTTCTATAAGTAACGTTTAACTGGTGCATAAGAGTAGCGGTGTATAGGAGAAACTCCAAGCTTTTCTAATGCTAATAAATGTTGCTTGGTGGGATAACCTTTATGCTTTGCAAAGCCATAACCTGGATATCTGGAATCCATTTTTATCATCTCATTATCGCGGAAAACCTTGGCAATGATTGAAGCAGCACTTATTTCAGGAATTTTACTATCGCCTCGGACAACAGCCTCCATAGAATACTCTAATCTAGGGCAATGCAAGCCATCGACCATGATATGGTTTGGACGTATTGATAATGAAGTCACCGCTCGTGTCATCGCCAATAAACTTGCCTGAAGAATATTGAGTTCATCAATTTCATTAGTCTCAGCTCTGCCTATTGCCCAAGATAGCGATTTATTGGTTATTTCTATAGCCAGTATTTCTCGTTTTTTTGCACTCAGTTTCTTGGAATCCATTAATCCTATTATCGGCGTATCAGGATTTAAAATAACTGCAGCAGCAACAACTGGACCAGCTAATGGCCCTCTTCCAACTTCATCTACACCAGCCGTCCTTATTCCTGTTCGGCTTAAATTATGCCTGTTAGCATTAGTCATTGATCAAATCTAGTACAGCATTTCCAATTAATTCTCTTGAGGGGGCCTTTATTTTCTGATGAATCTCCAAAAATTTCTGTTCAAGTTGAATAACTGACTGCTCATTATCGATCCATTTCATAAGTTCATTGCATAATATCTCTGGAGTACATTGTGATTGTAGGCACTCTGGTATAATTAATTCTCTCGCTAGTATATTAGGCAAGGAGATATACGGTATTCGTACCAGTCGTTTGGCAATTTCATACGTTATTTTGTTTAGCTTGTATGCAACAACCATGGGCCTCTTTAGAAGCATTGCCTCCAATGCTACGGTCCCTGAGGCTAATAATATTACATCTGCTGCCTCCATAACATCGAGAGCTTTCCCTATTATTACCTTAATGGGGAAATTGGGAGCAATTTGCTTTAAGCTAGTTGAGAAAATGTGACCCATATCCTCATTGGTTAACCCTGCTATAAAACATAAATCATCTTTTTTAGCTTTACACCTTGCTGCAGTATGAATAAACGGTTCAACAAGCTTATCCAGTTCATTTTTCCGACTACCAGGCATAATGGCTATAATGCGTTTGTCCGCAGGTAACTTTAACCTATTTCTGGCTGCATTTTTATCTGGCTTAAGATTTATTTTCTCAGCTAATGGATGGCCAACAAAAATAGCAGGGATATTATTGGTTACATAATAATCCACTTCAAATGGAAAAAGTGTCAACATTAAATCAACAGATTGAGCTATTTTTTTTAATCGGTACTCTCTCCAAGCCCAAATCGATGGGCTAACATAATGAACAGTTTTAATACCTGCCTTTCGCAAGATACGCTCAAGCGAAAAGTTAAAATCGGGGGCATCCACACCTATGAACACATCAGGAGGATTATCTAAAAAATACTTCTTTAAGCCTTTTCTTATAGAAAGTAACTCAAAGTAGCGACTAAACACTTCTACTATACCCATCACAGAGAGTTTCTCCATTGGATAGAGCGTTTTACATCCTGCTTTAGTTAATTGATCACCTCCAATACCAACTATTTCTACATCTGAGATCTTTTCTTTAACCGCTTCTATTAAATTTGCACCAAGCAAATCACCTGATTCTTCACCTGCGACAATTCCAATTCGAAGCATGCAATAAATAAATTGATTACAATAAATGTAAAATTAATTATAGGAAAACAGATAAATTAACGTGCAATACCGCGTTCCGATTGTTCAATGAAACCTATGAAACTGTCAATTTCTTCTGACTTTGATCTTATTTTTTTAATTTTAACGATTGCTTTTTTTACTGTGAGCCCTTCTCGATAAACTATTTTATATGCCCTGAGTAACTGGTTAATTGTATCATTTGAAAAACCATGCCTTTTTAGACCTTCTTTATTCAAACCATGAGGTTTTGCTGTATTACCAGACACCATCAAAAATGGTGGCACATCCTTAACAACAACGGATGAAATAGCTGTGAAACAATGTCTTCCTACACGACAAAACTGATGCACTCCTGTAAAGCCACCCAATATGGCATAATCGTCAATACTGGCGTGCCCGGCTAAGGTGGTATTATTAGCAAGCACAGTATGATCGCCAATAATGCAATCATGTGCTATATGCACATAGGCCATAATCCAATTATCATGTCCGATGACTGTTCGACCACCACCAAGTTCTGTCCCTCGATTAATTGAACAATATTCTCGAAAAACATTTCGATCACCTATCTCTAAGTATGATTCTTTGTCATCTTGAAATTTTTTATCCTGTGGATCATCTCCAACAGAACAAAATTGAAAAATTTTATTTTCACAACCAATTTTAGTTGGTCCTCTAATGACCACATGGGGACCAATCCAGGTGTCATCACCAATTTCAACATCTGGGCCAACAACAGAGTAAGGACCAACGGTTACCCTCTCACCAATATGACATCTTGAATCAACTAGGGCCTTCGAATCAATCAAGGATCAGGTTCCCTAACAGCTGTCATAATATCTGCTGAGGCAACCAGAACATTATCTACCGTTGCCGTCGTTTTAAACTTCCATATATTTCTACGTTCCCTTTCAAAGATTGCATTAATAATAAGCTGATCACCGGGAATAACAGGTCTTTTAAACCGAGCATTATCAATGCCTACCAGATAAAACAAGGCATCTTTCGGTGGTTTTTCTGTTGACGATAGACAGCCCAATAATGCTGCTGTCTGCGCCATTACCTCAGTAACAAGTACACCTGGCATAATAGGCATTGCAGGGAAATGACCCACAAAGTAGGGTTCATTTAAGGTTATATTTTTCAACGCTACTATTGATTTCAAAGGCTCATAAGATATGACTTTATCAACTAGCAAAAAAGGATATCGATGCGGCAACAGATTTTTTATTTGATTGATATTCAGTTCACTCATGATTTTAATTATTAGTTGAGTGGATTATTAAGACTTTTTTTCAAGCTTAATTAAGCGTGAATTTAACTTGAATAGATGTTTCATACTCGCGACATTTTTTCTCCATTCCTTGGCATCCATCGCCGGGAAACCTGATGAATAAATACCAGGTTCTTTTATAGAATTCGCCACACCACTCATTCCGGTAATAATAACATCATTTGTTATTTCGACATGGCCGCTAATACTAACAGCACCACCAATCATACAGCGCTCACCAATTGTGGTACTTCCGGCAATACCAACGCAACCTGCAATTGCCGTATATGCTCCTATTCGAACATTATGACCAATCTGCACTTGATTATCGATTTTTACACCATCCTCAATAATGGTGTCTTCAAGTGCTCCCCTATCGATTGATGAATTAGTACCAATTTCAACATCATTACCAATCATTACACTACCAATTTGAGAAATTTTAAGCCATTGACCATTATTATTTGCAAGTCCAAATCCGTCTGAACCAATAACGACCCCAGGATGAAGTATAACCCGTGCCCCAATCTGGACACCATTGACCAACACTACATTGGCAAGTAATTTACTATCCGCACCTATTGTCACTTCACTGCCAATAACACAACCTGGTTCAATTTCAACATTTGCTTCTATACGTGTATTTTCACCTATGACAACATTTGGCCCTATAGAAACAGTAGAATCAACGAAAGCGTTAGGGGCTATATCTGACGTTGGATGAATACCGGGTTGACGTTTGGCCTGTGGATACAAAAGATTAACGGCTCTTGCAAACCCTAGATAGGGATCCTCTACAACTAATGAAAAGACGGGGTTTGATTCGATATCTTTTGCACTTAGTATGACAGCACTGGCTTTTGTCGTAATTAACTGCTTCGCATAGCGCCTATTTGCAAGAAAGCTAATTGCTCCAACCTTAGCCTTATTAAGTGTTGCAACATTTTTGATCTGACATTCTGGATCACCATGCAAATCAGCATCGATATGCTTAGCGATTTCCCCAAGAGTGTATGTCATACCATGCCAAGATACGTATTATTACTCCGTACTTCCTGCATTTTGTTTTTTCAAATACTCTATAACAAGACTACTCATGTCTGCTTTAGGACTTGCATAAATAACCGTACCCTCATTACTCAAAACAATATCGTAATTATTTTCTTTTGCTACTGTCTGAATGGTTTCCACTATATTTCTTTGTATTTTTGCAAATTCCTCATTGCGTCTGAAGTTAAAATCTTCACGGAATTCATCCTGGCTTCGTTTTAGCTCTCTTTTTTTATTAATATATTCACGTTCAAGTTTCTTTCTTTCTGAATCGCTCATTATAGCACCGTCTTTTTGCAGTTTATCTTCCATTGTTTTGAGCTTTTTTTGTTCGGCAACTAATTGCTTATCCCTTGGTGCGAATTCCTGTTCGATTGATTTTCGCGCTGCATCTGCCTGCGGCGACTGTTCAAGTAAACGCACAGCGCTTACAGCGCCAATCTTTAACTCTTCAGCACTTGCCGTTGTAATTATTCCTGATAAGAGAAATAGAATTACTAATAGTGGTATTACGTTAATTTTTTTCAATGCTCTAGTCCTCAATAATTTAAAATGATGAGCCAAATGTAAATTGAAAGGCTTGCAAATCATCACCAGGCTCATCGTTGAATGGTTGCGAAATACTCACACTTACTATGCCAAATGGCGATACCCATATCCCACTAACACCAGCAGAATAACGTAAACTACCTAA
>CAZCXC010000094.1:0-3338 GCA_964502505.1 uncultured Enterobacteriaceae bacterium | reverse complement strand
TGGTAAAGAATGGTGCAATCTGGCTCGATGTTCGATTGGATAGTGAACATAAAAATAATGCAATAGAAGGTAGTCAGAATCTTCCGTTGTTTATGTTGCGTATGAAAGCAGATACCCTTGATCCGAATAAGCAATATATTCTTTATTGTGATACTGGGAGACGCAGTGAAGCGGCAGCTTTTTTATTGAGTGAGCGCGGCCTACAGGCTTTTGTCCTGAAAGGCGGCCTGATGGCGCGTGGAGATGGTAGTTAGGTACGCTGGTAATTAAATTTTCTGTAATTCTATGAGGCTAAAGCTATGAGTAACTTTAGTCTCGATCCTTCCAAAGATAATTATTGTGTAATGGGGAACCCTGTCGTACACAGTAAATCACCACAATTACATGCAGCGTTCGCTACGCAGACAAAACAAAATATACACTATCAAAGTATTTTGGTAGAGGAAGGTAACTTTGCTATTTCTTTAGAGCAATTCCAACAACAAGGTGGTATGGGTTTAAACATCACTGTTCCATTTAAGGGAGATGCTTGGCAAGCAAGCCAGGCATTTAGCACGGAACGTGCAAATACAGCACAAGCTGTTAATACGATATGGTTTGGGTCGGAAGGGGAATGTCATGGAGATAATACCGATGGTATTGGATTAGTTCGAGATCTAACTATCAATCACCAGGTTACGCTAACAGAGAAAAATATTCTGATCCTTGGGGCAGGCGGTGCAGTTCGCGGTATTATCGAACCACTACTGGGCCAACAACCAGTTGAGATCGCTATTGCAAATCGCACACTTGCAAAGGCTGATAAACTCAAAGATATTTTTTCTGACAGAAATATTATTAATGTTTGTAGCTATGGTGAACTATCAGGTAAAAAATTTGATTTAATTATTAACGGCACATCAGCAAGTTTGCAAAATGAGGTACCACCATTACCCGATGATTTATCGGTAGCAGATGCGTGTTGCTATGACATGATGTATTCGAATAACGATACTGCATTTGTAACTTGGGCAAAGGCACATAACGCAGCTAAAACAGTTGATGGTTTGGGTATGCTGGTTGAACAAGCAGCGGAATCATTTTACATATGGAGAGGTATTAAACCTGATACTCAACCCGTAATTAAAGAGCTTAGAAATCAGTTATAGAATGTTTTTGTTACAACCCATGCATTTTATCCATCAAGTCAGGTAACCAGGTGACAATCACTGGAAATAATAATAAGAGACTGATGGTAATTATTTGCAAGAGTACAAATGGAATGATACCAATGTAAATGTCCTGAATACGGACTTCTGAAGGGGCAACTGCTTTTAAATAAAATAAAGAGAACCCAAACGGCGGCGTTAAGAAAGAAGTTTGTAGATTAAGTCCAATTAATACGGCCAACCAGAGTAAGTCAATACCGAAATCATGCGCAATCGGTGCGAGTATAGGTACCACGATGAAACATATCTGAAGGAAATCAAGAAAAAAACCAAGAACAAAAATTAATACCATACTGACTAACATAAATCCCCAGACTCCACCGGGAAGCCCTGTCATGATTTCACGAATTAATACATCACCTCCCATGCCTCGAAAGACAAGACCAAAAGCAGTTGCTCCAATTAGAATTAAAAATACCATGCTGGTTAACCGCACAGTTAGTTGCATAGCTTCTGTCAAATTTACCAGTGTGAGTTTTTTGTGCGCTGCTGAAAGAAGCACGGCACCTAATGCGCCTACAGCGGCAGATTCTGTGGGAGAGGCAATACCAAAAAATATAGAACCTAGTACACCAGCAACGAGTAGTAATGGTGGCAGCATAGTAAAGGCGACACGGCTAAATAAATTTTCATCGTTGCTTGATACGAGCGCGGGTGCTGTTTCTGGTTTGAACCATGCAATACTGACAATATAGATAAGAAAAAGAATAACCAATACCAGCCCAGGGATGACTGCACCCATAAATAATCGACCTACGGGTACGCCCATAACATCGCCAAGTAAGATGAGAATAATGCTCGGTGGGATAATCTGTCCAAGTGTTCCAGCTGCTGCAATCGTTCCCGTTGCCAATTGTGGTGAATAATGGCGTTTTAACATTGTCGGTAATGCAATTATCCCCATGGTGACGACAGTGGCACCGACAACACCAGTAGTTGCAGCTAAAAGTGCCCCTACTATAACAACTGAAACTGCCAACCCTCCGCGCACTTTGCCGAACAATAAACCCATGGTTTCCAGTAAATCTTCCGCTATTCCTGATTTGTCTAGTGCAATCCCCATGAAGATAAATAATGGCACCGCCAACAAAGTGAAGTTATTCATGATGCCCCAAATCTGCAAAGGCAAAAGATTGAAAAAATTCATCCCTAAAAAAATACTACCGAACAGAAGAGCAACTGAACCCAAAGTAAATGCGACTGGATAGCCTAGTAATAGTAAAAGCATCAGCGAAACAAACATGAGGATAACGCCGAAAGTCATCGATGTTTATCCATTATAAATAATAAATTTTTAATAATTTCGGCTATACCCTGAAGCAGCAATAATGCAAAGCCTAAGGGAATACTGGATTTAAGTATCCATCGGTAGGTGAGTCCACCCGGATCGGGTGATCCCTCCATATGTAAATAAGATTGTGCAACGAATGGCCAGGAAGTTATGATGATCAACAGGCAAAATGGCATTAAAAATAATACACCACCAAGAAAATTAACCCAGGCCCTTCGATATTCGTTCATGTACTTACTTTGATAGAGAAGATCCAGACGAACGTGATCATCGTGTTTGAAGGTATACGCCGCACCTAACAGGAAAATAAGAGAAAATAGGTGCCATTCAAGTTCTTGTAATGCAACAGATCCACTCTGAAAAAAATAACGCATGGTTACGTCATAACTGACTAAAATGACCATCATGAGAACCAGCCAGGCTATATATTGGCCGACTTTATCACTAAAGTGTTCTATGCCTTCCGAGAGACTATTCAAGTGTTGGATTTGTTTATGGGAGAGCATTCTTCAATCGTTATTTTTCTTGCGAGAGGAGTATAAACCAGTTGTTATTTGATCCGAAGATAGTATGTAAACACTGACCTGGATCTTGTTGTAATCTGCAATGTCATAACACTGAATAGTGTTATTTATTCACAGTTAAGATTGCCCTTACTTGCTGTTTAAAAGTTCTTGAATTTTCAAAATTATAATTTTTCATAAATAGTATAACTATATGAAATTTAAAGTAAAAAAAGAGGGATCTATGAGGATGTTTGTAAAATCAATAGTGAAACCACAAAAATCAGAATTTCTAGCTAGAAAAAATAGTCACAGAGTTATCCACAGCCTTAAGCT
>CAZCXC010000093.1:0-3406 GCA_964502505.1 uncultured Enterobacteriaceae bacterium | reverse complement strand
CCAATCAGTTATAAAAGTGGCAGTCATCAGGGGAGTCAAATGGTCTGGCCGACAGTAATCCGAAATGATCGTTTCGAACCGCTCGACTTTAAGTCCTTGACTAATTAAAAGGGATTAACAGGGGAAAATTTTTAATTTAGTGATGTTTGCTATAAGCGCCCAAACCTATTTTCGTCTTTGCCTGTTTGTGCCATTGCTGGTGCCCTTGCCGTTTCTGCTGTTTAAAGGGGACGCAGGCTTGTCGTCTATGTTTATGGCTCAATTGGTGTTTGGTATGCCGCCCTATGTCCTGGTGTTTGTACTGCCACTTTTGTTTCTGTTTGGGAAAATGTCGGAGCGGCAGATTGTCATGGGGTTTATTTTTTTTCCTATTATTTACCCGCTGGTGTTTGGATTGTTCTGGTCGGTCGCGCCTAATTTTATCAATTCTATGACCATCACTCTTTCCAATACTTCACAATGGGTATTTACCTCCATCATGTTTCCCGCCGCTTATTCGATGTTATTTCTGTCGGGTAATATCATTCGCAATATGCTGTTAGGAGAGACGGGCTTAAGAGAACAACGGGTGGCCGCTGTTTTGTGTGCAGATATCAAAACTATTAACCAGTCCATGGACAAAGATAATGGGGATATAGCAAAAAGTGTTAGCGATTATCAGGAGTCACTTGAGCAGATTATCAATGAACACCGGGGACAACGAACAAACCGTGCTGGTGACAATATCGTCGTTGAATTTACCAGTGTGATTAATGCCGTCAAATGTGGCATGTCACTTCAACAAAAGATTAAGGAAATAAATAAAGAACATTCATCACAGGATGCTATCCATTTAGGTATGGGGATTAATCTGGGTGAAGTAAAAAGCAAGGGTAAAGATATCCGGGGTCGTGGGTTCACTGTGGCAACACGTCTTGAAGACCTGGCGCAAGCGGGTGATATATGTATTTCAGGCACTGTTTATGACCGTATCAAGAAAAAATTGATCTTTAATTACGATTATCTGGGAGAGCAAACGTTTCAGGAAATTGATAGTCCGGTTCGTGCGTACCGGTTAAAGCTGGATGCAGTAGAGCCTGCGACAACTATCGAGACAACACCGACAGTCAAGCTGACCATCCCGGACAAGCCCTCGATTGCAGTATTACCATTTGACAACATGAGTGCCGATCCGGAGCAGGAGTATTTCAGTGACGGCATCACTGAGGACATCTTGACGGACCTATCGAAACTATCCGGCTTGCTCGTCATCTCACGGCACTCGACCTTTGTGTATAAGGGCAAGTCCGTCAGTGCTCAACAGGTGAGCCAGGACCTGGGGGTGCGTTATGTACTTGAGGGCAGTGTACGCAAGGCAGGTAATCGTATCCGCATTTCAGCACAGTTGATCGATGCGATCACAGACGATCATCTTTGGGCCGATCGGTTTGACCGGGAACTAGAGGATGTTTTTGCCGTACAGGATGAGGTGTCGAGAAAAATTGTTGATGCCTTGAAGTTAAACTTAACTGACCTGGAAGATCAACGTCTGGGACATATCGGCACAGATAATCTAGAAGCGTGTGATCTACTGTTGCAGGCACGGGAGCAATTCAATTCATTTACTCCCGAAAACATAAATGATGCAATTAAGTTAACTTCACAGGTAATCGAGCTGGATCCAAATTACGCAGAAGCCTATACAAGTAAAGCCAGGATGATCCTGTTTACATTAATTACCGGCATGAATCCATCAGTAGAGGAAACACTAGAACCAGCTTTGGCATTGTCAAGGAAAGCCATTGAACTTGATAACTTGTTGCCACGCGCACATGCGACCCTGGCCTGGGCATTGATGTGGCACCGTGAGATTGATGAAGCAATTACTGAGATTGAGCGGGCTGTGGAACTTGATCCGAATGATGCTGATACTCTTATGTGGCAGTCAATGATCCTGTCTTCGGCGGGCAGGGGCAAGGAAGCACTTGAGGCCATAGAAAAAGCCATGCGTATTAACCCGCATTATCAAGTTGTTTATATTTTTGCCTTTGGCAATGCATATTTTTGTCTTGGTCAGTATGAAGAAGCAGTTTTTCATTATGATAGAGGTATCGAACGTAATCCAAACTTTATGCCCAATTATCTACTCAAACTGGCTGCTTTATCATCGCTTGATAAAAATGATGAACTGATTGCTACAAGGAATGAAATATTAAAAATTAACCCGGATTTCAGGGTGTCCCCTGTTTACGTATTCTTTAATGATAAGCGCTTATATAAATTGCAAATAGACGCATTTACCAAGGCAGGATTGATGATTGATAATGGGTCTAAAAACGGGCATGGTGGATTGGCTTAATCAACTCTAGGATACAATTTTATGCAATTTCATATCTGATAATGTTTCAAAGGACAGCGCTTAATGGCTACTCAATATGTCGCTTTGAATATTCATAAACACTAAATTTTTCTATTAAACGTTTAGGAAAATAATTTAGAGGAGTATTGTTATGTCTATCTACGAGATCATTGATATTAAAATTTTTGATCAGGATATTTATTCAAAGTTTCGAGAAAAAATAGGTCCTGTGGTAGGAAGCTTTGGAGGCCATTTCCTTGTTCAAGGCAATCTATAATTCTGTGCGCGCCGCTTGATAAATTTAAGTTATATAATATTTACATATGTCAGAAATTGTCCGTTTTTATTTTTCTTTTCGAAGTCCCTATTCATGGCTGGCCTTCTATCGTATTAGCAAACTTAAAGATCAGTTGCCGGTTGATATTAATTTCATACCCTGTTACCCGTCCAAGGAGTTTTTGGAAAAACATCAAAACGACCCTACAAAAATGACCTACAGCAGTGACGATGTGAAACGATTTACTGAGGCCTACGGACTGGAATTAAAATGGCCGAAACCATTTGATACCGATTGGATAGTGCCTCATGCTGCTTTTTTGTATGCCGAGGATGAGGGCAAGAGCACTGATTTTGGTCTTGCTGCCTATGCCGTTCGATTTTCGAAGGGACTCGATATTGGCAGTGAAGATGTATTGCGTGACATCGCTGCGGAAAACGAACTGGACGTGAACGATATGTTGCAATCAACTAGAGACGTGCAATATAAAAAACGTGTTATGAAAGGTATGACACATACCAGAAAGGATAAAATGTTTGGTGTTCCTTTCTTTATATATAATGATCAAAGGTACTGGGGAAATGACAGACTGGAATGGCTGGTCCGGGATATTTATCATGATCAGGGCAAAGCACTACCAGATCTCAGCCAGGATCCCTTCTTACGTCCTTTTTAAGTTAAATTCTTAATAACCCCCTTAATTGCTGGATAACTATAGGTTTTTTTACTAAACTGCGCTATCTACTGTCAAAGTAAATAGGTCTGTTTAACAAATATTTTAATCTCAACTT
>CAZCXC010000092.1:0-12279 GCA_964502505.1 uncultured Enterobacteriaceae bacterium | reverse complement strand
CCATAACACTTGTTTTTTGCTACCGAATAATTTTTATCTACTGAAGGTTTTGAAAAACCAACCCTATGGCTACTTTAATTCGTATTGGTGGGTTTAACGTAAGCCTCAAAACCGCACTTGGATAAAACGGATCTTAGTTTTGAACCGTCTAGAGTATTAATACACTACAAACTAGCCGAAATTAATCTTGGCTTCCAGATTGGTTCTGGAGTCCGCATTATTTAATGCCTCTTCAAGTTCAATGCGGCCTTCTTTATACAGATTAAACAGGGCCAAATCGAACGTTTGCATGCCTTTCTGTCCACTCTCTGCCATCGCGACCTTGATCTCATCCAGATCACCTTTAAGAATAAGTTCCTGGATATGAGGTGTATTGACCATAATCTCAATCGCGGGGCAACGTTTCCCATTAATATCAAGGACCAATCGTTGTGAAATAACAGCACGGATATTCAATGACAAATCCATAAACAGTTGTTTATGTTCTGATATTTCAAACATATTAATGACACGTTCCATGGCCTGGTTTGCATTGTTAGCATGAAGTGTTGAGATGGCGAGGTGCCCGGTATTGGACAATTCCATCGCGGCCTCCATGGTTTCACGATCACGAATCTCACCGATAAGGATTACATCCGGTGCTTCGCGCAATGAACTCTTCAATGCTCTAGCATAAGACGTTGTATCGACACCCACTTCCCTTTGATTAATAATTGATTTCTGGTGTGGGTGACTAAATTCCACTGGATCTTCAATCGTTAAAATATGCCCTGCCATATTCGCATTACGGTGATTAATCATAGCGGCAAGTGAGGTTGACTTACCGGACCCTGTAGCGCCCACCATCAGGATCAAGCCACGCTTCGCCATAATGACTTCACACAAAATCTCAGGCAGCCCTAACTCCGCAACAGTCGGAATTTTTGAAGGGATGAGTCGTAAGACCATGCCAATTTCACCACGCTGATGAAAGACATTGACACGAAAGCGTGCTGATCCATCTTCAAGCGCTATTGCGAAATCAACTTCCATGTTTTCTTCAAACTGTTTTTTCGAGAAATCATTCATAATACCGTAGGCAGCTGACTCGCATAATTCACCGGTCATTACCGTCTTGCCAACAGAAGTTATTTGTCCTTCAAGTTTGAGCTTAACTGGCGAGTTCACCGTAAGAAATAAATCCGAGGCATTTTTTTCTACCATAAGTTTCAGATATGGCGTTAGATCCATTTGAAATTATCCTCTGGTTATGAGCGTGTGATTTTTATTAAGATGGCTTCTTATATTTAGAGTAATTAACGTAGCATGCCAGAATTTTGATCATCTTCTTCCTCTTCCATTTCCAAGTGTTCTAAACCGTCCAATCTATCCTTATCCTTGGCATCTTTACCTTCCAGTTTAATCCTGAGTCGTAGTTCATTCATGGAATCAGCATTACGCAAAGCATCTTCAAAAGTAATCTTGTCTGCTTCATATAGATCAAACAACGCCTGGTCGAAAGTTTTCATTCCCAGCTCATTTGATTTCTTCATGATTGTTTTGATCTCGTGTACCTCACCCTTAAGGATAAGATCAGAAATCAAAGGAGAATTTAACAAGATTTCAATCGCTGCAGATCGGCCTTTACCATCAACAGTTTTTAATAAGCGCTGTGCAATAATGCCTTTCAAGTTGAGTGACAGATCCATTAACAATTGTGAGCGTTTTTCCTCCGGGAAGAAGTTAATGATACGATCCATTGCCTGGTTAGCACTGTTGGCGTGCAATGTGGCCATGGCCAGGTGGCCCGTTTCTGCAAAGGCGATACCAAACTCCATGGTTTCGCGATCACGAATTTCGCCCAGCAGTATCACATCCGGGGCCTGGCGAAGGGTGTTTTTTAATGCGATTTCCCAGTCATCGGTATCCACGCCTACTTCACGCTGCATGATAATGCAGTTCTTGTGTGGGTGGACATATTCCACCGGGTCTTCAATAGTGATGATATGGCCAAAACTGTTTTCATTTCTGTAATTAATCATGGCAGCCAGAGAGGTTGATTTACCCGAGCCGGTACCCCCCACCATAATGACCAATCCATTCTTGGTCATGGATATATCCTTCATCACTTCAGGCAATCCCAGCCCATCAAGTGTGGGGACGTTAGTTTCAATGGCGCGCAGCACCAAGCCACAGCAACTCATTTGTATAAAGGCATTGCAACGAAAACGTCCCACCCCGACGGGATGGATGGCAAAGTTACATTCCTTGGTCGCCTCATACTCCTTTAGCTGTTTGTCATTCATGATGGCATAGGCCATCGCCTTGGTATTCTCAGCTGTTAACTTGGTCTTGGAGATGGGTGTAATTTTACCGTCGACCTTGATCGCGGGTGGAAAATCCACAGTGATAAACAAATCTGAACCCTTCTTCTCAACCATCAATTTGAGAAGATCGCGCATGGCTTTAATTGCTTGTTCTCGCTCCATGGCCCCTCCTGTTTAGCTAAAACTTTTTATTTACGTAAAACTGTCTTTATTTGCGGCTTTCTGAATCGCATCTTCGCGCGTGACCACGCCTTTGTCTATGAGTAATTTTAGGTCCTGATCCAGAGTATACATACCGTGTGTCTGCCCGGTTTGAATAGCAGAGTACATCTGCGCAATTTTGTTTTCACGAATTAAGTTACGAATAGCCGGCGTACCAATCATAATCTCATGTGCCGCAACACGCCCGCCACCCTTCTTTTTAAGTAATGTCTGTGAAATCACTGCGCGTAGAGACTCTGATAACATAGCGCGAATCATGTCCTTTTCAGCGGCGGGAAAGACATCAACAACACGGTCAATAGTCTTCGCGGCAGAACTGGTATGTAATGTGCCAAATACCAGATGGCCGGTTTCAGCCGCTGATAACGCGAGGCGTATGCTCCCCAGGTCACGCATCTCACCGACCAGAATTACATCGGGGTCTTCACGTAAGGCAGAGCGTAACGCTTCATTGAACCCCAGTGTATCCCGATGTACTTCACGCTGGTTAATCAGGCACTTTTTGCTTTCATGTACGAACTCAATCGGATCTTCGACGGTAAGAATGTGCCCATATTCAGTTTCATTTTTATGGTTCACCATAGCAGCGAGAGTTGTTGATTTGCCGGAACCGGTTGGCCCCGTCACCAACACTACACCTCGAGGAAAATCAGAGATGTCTTTAAATATATCAGGGCAACCAAGCTGTTCCAGTGAGAGGATTTCAGACGGTATAGTTCGAAACACCGCGCCAGCACCCCGGTTTTGGTTAAAGGCATTAACCCGAAAACGTGCCAGATTAGGCACTTCAAAAGAAAAGTCACATTCCCAGAATTCTTCGTAATCTTTTCGTTGTTTGTCGTTCATGATGTCATAGACCATGTCATGCACCTCTTTATGGTCTAATGACGGCACATTAATACGCTTGATATCACCGTCAACCCGAATCATAGGGGGTAGTCCGGCCGATAAGTGCAGGTCTGATGCACCGTTTTTCACATTAAATGCAAGAAGTTCACCGATATCCATTTAGCCCTCCAATTCGGCGATCCCGGGCACTTATGCACTAGCGCAGAATTACCCGATGATATTGGTATAAACCACTGCCGATATTGACTTATAACGATTAAAAAAAATTGTTTTACCCAAAAATAATTATTCTAAGTATATATAGTTACACTGCCATCTTACTTATTTTTTGAAGTATAGACTAGTACAGAGTATTACTATTCCATGAAAAAAACCGCAGATTCTTTGGCCAGGATTAGACAGAAAATCCATATAATCGAGCAAAAATACCAACGACCGACCGGATCCGTTAGATTACTGGCTGTCAGTAAGACAAAACCAGCGGATGCTGTCCGCGCAGCAATAAGCGCAGGCCAGGTTGATTTTGGTGAAAACTATGTACAAGAGGCTATTTGTAAAATAGCCGAGATAAATGACCCTCAAATCAACTGGCACTTTATTGGTCCTGTTCAATCAAATAAAACCCAGGCAATCTCAGAGTATTTCCAATGGGTGCATAGCGTCAATCGCACTAAAATTGCAAAACGTTTAAATGACAGCCGCCCTGAACACTTATCGCCACTCAATATTTGTATTCAGGTTAATATCAGCAATGAAGAAACAAAGGCTGGCATTAGCTTAAATGAATTAATCGCGCTAGCACAATTTTGCTCAGAGCTACCCCGGTTGCGATTATGTGGATTAATGGCTTTACCCGCCCCCTGCGAAAATTTTGATCAGCAACGTATACCTTTCAGGCAACTGAAAGAAATGTTAATCCAGTTACAATCTTCGTTCCCTTCAATGGATACACTATCAATGGGGACCACTCATGATATGGAAGCTGCTATTGCAGAGGGGGCAACTATGGTACGGATTGGAACAGCAATATTTGGTGAGAGGGTAACTTAAAGCATTAAATCTAGCTTATTGATACACTTTTAGGATAACTTGAAAGTGGAGTGAAAATAAAGAACGCTTATGGATAACACACGCATTACATTTATTGGTTGTGGCAATATGGGTCGCAGTTTTATTGGTGGCTTGATTGCAGATGGCTATCCACCGAATCTGCTATGTGGTTCAGATATTAATGCAGAGCAACGCAACTTAGTATCAACTCAATTTAATATTGAGATTAAAGATAACAACCAACAAGCAATTGAATCTGCTGATGTGGTTGTCCTTGCAGTAAAACCACAGGCAATAAAAGAAACCCTTACATCGATCAACACAGAACTTACACAAAGATGTTTCTTGCTTATTTCTATTGCGGCCGGCATTAGAATATCTGACCTTTTAAGCTGGACCCATGAGAAACAGGCCATTGTACGGGCCATGCCAAATACACCGGCACTTATTCAAACTGGTGCCACTGCATTGCACGCCAATAAATTTGTCAATGATGAGCAACGCAATATTGCTGAAGCCATTATGCGTGCTGTTGGCCTTACCATCTGGCTAAACGATGAAGCTTTAATGGACACAGTCACTGCCCTATCAGGTAGTGGTCCGGCCTATTATTTTCTTGTTATGGAGGCTATGGAAAAAGCAGCAACAAAGCTTGGATTGTCAGCAGAACAAGCACGACTACTAACATTACAAACAGCATTTGGCGCCGCCAAAATGGCACTTGAGAGTGAACATGACCCTGCCACTTTGAGAAAACATGTCACATCCCCCGGTGGTACTACCGAAAAAGCAATAAATGTTTTTTTAAATGGCAATTTCGAGCAGTTATTTCAGGAAGCAATATCAGCTGCAATGGAACGATCAAAAGAAATTGCTGAAAGTCTGGGTAATAAATAATGGCACCAGGAACATATTTAACTCATGCCGGAGAATATCTAATAACGCTTCTATTTACCTTATATATGCTTGCCGTTATTTTGCGCTTTTTGTTGCAATACGTCAGAGCTGATTTTTATAACCCTATTTCGCAATTACTGGTAAAAGTAACAAACCCTTTACTAAGACCCCTACGTCGTTGGATACCTGGATACGCAGGAATTGATTGGCCCTCGGTGCTTCTGCTTATCGCGCTACAAACAATAGAATTGTGCCTTGTTGCTTTGCTAAAAACGCATGGGCTACCAATGTTCCCCGGGCTTATGATTTTAGTGTTCGCACATTTGTTAAAATTAACTGTATATTTATTCCTGATTGTTATTATCATCCAAGCGATAAGTAGCTGGATTAATCCCGGAGCTTATTCATCTATTACAGTTTTGATGTACCAGTTAACAACACCTCTGATTCGTCCAATCCAAAAATTTATACCCGCGGCAGGAGGAATGGACTGGTCCCCTTTTGTTGCGCTCATTATTCTGCAATTAATATTAATTCTGTTCATCGCCCCTCTCCAGGATTACGGAAACCTCATGGCAGGTTATCCACTAAGACTTTTATAGATGCTAATTGCTTAATAATTGTAAAAATATATTACGGCGCACAATTAAATATTGCTTTCAGTATCAGGTTTAAAGACACATCTGTACAAAACACATCAGGAGAAATCGCTATTTAACCACCACACCGTTATCATATGGATAGTATTTTACAAGGAACTTTTGCCGTACAGTTGGTCTGCCTTATTAGATACCTGTATTCAGACAGGAGAACAGCCTGATGAAAAAATTAGTTATTACATTTTTAATTGCTTTAATGCCTATTGTCATAAATGCCGAACAATTTAAAACGTTTGGTGATTATACTGTCCACTATAGCGCATTCACAACGGACACTCTGCCTGCTTCTATTGCGAAATCTTATCAAATTGCGCGTAGTAAAAATCGTATTATGGTTAATCTTTCCATATTGAAAAATCGAGAAGGTGCCATGGGGGAACCTGTCAGAACACATGTTGAGAGCACTGCCACCAATTTAAGCCAACAACTAAGAGAACTGAATTTCCGCGAGATCATGGAACAAAATGCTATCTACTACATTGCTGATACGCTGGTAAACAATGAGGAAACTCTTAGCTTCAATTTTATTATTACGCCAGAAGGAGAAGATTCTTCATATACACTGACGTTTCAGGAAAAATTTTTCACTAAATAAGCGGCTAACTCTCTAAGCAGGCAAATCATAGTTAATCGTCAATGGTGCATGATCTGAAAATCTTTCTCGCTTAAAAATATCTGCTTGCTTAACCTTGTTTCTTAGCACGGGAGAAATAATTTGATAATCAATCCGCCAGCCCACATTTTTAGCCCATGACTGCCCACGATTTGACCACCAGGTATACTGATCTTCATCAGTATTAATAACTCTAAAAGCATCAACAAAACCCACATCATCAAACAGTGCATCTAACCATGCACGTTCTTCTGGCAAAAAACCAGAATTCTTTTGATTGCCTCGCCAATTTTTTATATCGATCTTTTTATGTGCGATATTCCAGTCACCGCATATTATGTACTGCCGTTTTTGCCTACGCATCTTCCTCAAGACAGGCATAAAATAATCCATAAATTCAAATTTTAAATCCTGCCGCTCTTCACTGGATGATCCAGACGGAAGATAAATTGAAATCACACTTAATCTACCAAAATCAGCCTGTATATATCGACCTTCCAAATCGGCCCATTTCAGGCCTAATGTATCAACAACTTTATCAGGCTGTTTTCGTGAATATAAAGCAACTCCGCTGTACCCTTTTTTTTCAGCATCCTTGAAAAACCCCCTATAGCCAGTAGGTGATAAGGCTTCATCATCCAATTGGTGAACTTGCGCTTTCGTTTCTTGCAAACAAACGATGTCTGCTCCCTGCTTCATCATCCATTTAAATAAACCTTTGCGCTGCGCGGACCGAATTCCATTTACATTAATCGTAATAATTTTCATATTATTGTTCTCAGATAACCAGGAAAGGTATTATTAAGAATGCTGGAGCGTGAAGTATACTGTATTTTGTATTCTGCTATTTATAGCAAACGACTTTATTGCAAATAAAATGTAACAAAACAACCAAGGCAACTCGTTTATGCAAGACTACCAAAAGGAATTTATTCAGTTTGCACTTGATAATAAAGTGCTGTGTTTTGGTGACTTTACGCTGAAGTCAGGACGAGAAAGTCCTTATTTTTTTAATAGTGGATTATTCAATAGCGGTGCCAGTTTGGCGCGTTTGGGCCAATTCTACGCCCGTGCGATCGAGGCAGCCAATATCGAATATGACATGTTATTTGGTCCGGCTTACAAAGGCATCCCTTTAACTGCCTCTGTAGCTATCGCTCTTGCAGAGCAATCCGGACATGATTTTCCTTATTGCTTTAATCGCAAAGAAGCAAAAGATCATGGCGAAGGCGGTACTACTTTTGGGGCCCCGCTCAGCGGCAAGGTACTAATTATTGATGATGTTATATCCGCGGGGACCTCGGTCAACCTCTGCATAGATATCATTGACCGCTCTGGAGCAACTCCCGCTGGAGTGGTAGTCGCTCTGGATCGCCAGGAACGTGGGGCAGGGCAATATTCAGCTATACAAGAGGTTGAACAACGACATAATATCAAGGTCATAAGCATTATTACTTTGGAAAACATGATTGAGTACTTAAAAAACACACCGATTATGGCTGAATCTCTTGAAATGATAGAGCTATATCGTAAACAATATGGCATATAAAACTTGTACATACTTTAGCTAAAGTCTGCATGATCAACACTACTGAGGAAGAGGTACATCATGAAAGTAACAAAAACATTTATTCCCTATCTGACAATAGCCCTAATAGCGATTACTTATACTGATATATCTCACGCACGTATTAAATGCTGGACAAATAATGAAGGTGTAAAAGAATGCGGTGATAAGGTCCCACCTGAATATTCACAAAAAGGCCATCAGGAAATCAGTACACAAGGTGTTGTAGTAGACGAACAAGAACGTGCCAAAACAGAAGAAGAGCTTGAAGAACAACGAAAACTCGATGCGATTAAAGCAGAACAAGAACGTATGGTTGCTGAAAAGGAAAAACAGGATCAGATATTGCTTCGGACTTTTAGTGGTGTTGATGAAATTGAATTAACTCGCGATGGAAAAATTGCCGCCATAGAATCTTCGATAATACTTGCTAATAATCGTAATGAAAAATTACAAGGGGATATGGACGTATTATTGGGGAAAGCGGCAGAAGCAGAAAGTAGTGGAAAAACACCATCGGAACATTTAATAAAAGATATGGAATCCAAGGAACGACAAATTAGTAACAATAAGAAATTTATTGAAGGAAAACGCGCAGATCAAGAAACTTTAGAACAAGAATATGCCAAAAATATTGAACGCTTCAAAAAACTAAAAGGAATTGAGTAAGAATTTAATTAAATAAACTTGTTTTTAATACACCCCATTGCTCTTCCAAATAGGAAGTGGGCTTTTTCTTGAACACGCTCCTTACATATTGACTCATCTTCCCTTCAATCAAAGCCATAATTTGATTGGCCGCAGCATCTATGGTAATTGTCACTCTCTCATTATTGGCAAGATTGGCCTCTCGCAATATTTGCTTGAACTGCGTCTCCAGGCGTTCAAAAAACTGCATCACTCGAACACGTAATTTTTCATTTTCGCCAACAAGCGCATCCCCCAATAATATACGTGTAATACCAGGGTTACGTTCTGAAAAACCTAATAATAGTTGCATAATTTTTTCACAACGAATAACGACATTTTTTTCCTGTGTCAATATCGTTGTTATCAATCCAAATACAGATTCTTCTGCAAAATCAATTAATGCTTCAAACATTTTAGCTTTGCTGGCGAAATGTCTATAAAGTGCTGCTTCTGAAACACCAACTGCTTTTGCCAAACTGGCCGTTGTGATTCTTGATCCTGGGTTACTCTCAAGTTCTTGCGCTAATGTTTCTAATATTTGCTGCCGACGATTTGATTTTATTGTGCTTGTCATGAGATGGGATTCAGTCTAACTGCTATTTGCTTGTATTAAAGTGCCTACACCATGATCTGTAAATATTTCCAACAATACTGCATGCTCTACACGCCCATCTATTATATGGGCTGATGTTACGCCATTATGAACAGCATCTAGGACAGAACGGATCTTGGGTAACATTCCACCAATAATCACCTTGTCTTCAATTAAACGATCGACATCATTAACTGATAAGCCAGTTAATACTTCACCTTGACTATCAAGCAACCCTGCTGTGTTGGTTAGCATTATTAATTTTTCCGCTGACAATATCTCGGCCAATTTGCCAGCAACCAGATCTGCATTAATATTGTAAGATTGCCCATCATCGCCAACGCCTATGGGCGCAACGATTGGAATAAATTTTCCTTGTATCAACATATTAACTACCGCAGTATCAATGCTTTCTACTTCTCCAACATGGCCAATATCAATGATCTCCGGCACCTTCATCTCAGGATCAGTACGAGTAAAAACCATTTTCCGTGCATGAATCAAATCACCATCCTTACCCGTTAAACCAACAGCGGCCCCACCATGTTTATTTATTAGATTAACTATTTCTTTATTAACCTGACCACCCAACACCATTTCAACAATATCCATTGTTTCACTATCAGTAACTCGCATCCCTTCAACAAATTCACTTTCCTTGCCTATCTGTTTTAATAAATCACCAATCTGCGGACCCCCACCATGAACCACTACCGGATTCATCCCTACCAGTTTCATCAATACTACATCTCGAGCAAAACCATTTTTTAATTTGTCATCAGCCATAGCATTTCCACCATATTTAATAACGATGGTTTTGCCACTGAATCGCTGGATATAGGGTAGAGCCTCGGTTAATACCTTGGCAATAGCATTAGCGTTTATTAACTCTGAAGTCATAGCTAGAAAGGATTGATAATAATTAATGTGGTTTTAATTCACTATCCTGATTTATGTTGAGAAATATTAACAACTAATACGCAAAGTAGCGTATCAGAAAGGAAGCTTTAAGTCTGGGTCAACTGACAGGATCAATTCGTGAAATTCAGATTGAATTCTATTTAACGCCGTCTCATTCTCGGCCTCAAAACGTGCAATCAAACAGGGTGTTGTATTCGAAGGGCGAATCAATCCCCACCCATCGGAAAAATCTACACGTATACCATCGATATCAATAATCTCTGCGTTTTCAAAAGATAACTTTTCGCGAAATGTCTCCATAAATTTGGCATGTTCTTTCTCCGCCAATGTTATCCTTAATTCTGGTGTTACTATCTCGCCTGGCAATTCAGAAAAAACTTCTACAGGTTTTTTATTACAGCCAGTTAAAATCTCCAGCAGTCGCGCTCCTGCATACATGGCATCGTCAAAACCGTACCAGCGTTCTTTAAAGAAAATATGCCCGCTCATTTCTCCTGCAAGAGGGGCGTCAACCTCTTTCATCTTGGCCTTGATCAGAGAATGGCCTGTTTTCCACATCAGCGGTTTCCCGCCATTTTCTTCGATCACCGTTTTGAGGTGACGACTACATTTCACATCAAAGATAATTGTTGCTCCTTGATTACGCGAAATCACATCTTTGGCCAGCACCATCATTTGCCGATCGGGCCAGATGATATTACCTTCACCATCCACTACGCCTAATCGATCACCATCACCATCAAAGGCCAGACCAAGATCGGCCTGCTCTTCCTTTACTTTTGCAATTAAATCCTCAAGATTTTCTGGTTGGCTGGGGTCGGGATGATGATTAGGGAATTTACCATCTACCTCGCAATACAATTCAACAACCTCGTGGCCCAAGGTACGAAATAGTTCTGGTGCCAATGCGCCCGCTACTCCGTTTCCACAATCTATGACAATCTTAAACGCACCGCCTAGAGTGACCGGGATATCTTCAGAGATACGACTAATATAATCTGCAGTTACTTTTTCCGATCGGAAACCGCCTTTGCCGCTAACCATATCATCATTCTGAATACGCATATAAAGCGCCTGAATAGCATCGCCCGCAAGTGTTTCATCTGCAAGCATGATCTTGAGTCCATTATATGCAGGTCCATTATGACTACCCGTCACCATGACGCCGCTACCCGTTTCAAGATGATGAGTCGCAAAGTACAAGACTGGCGTAGGGATCATACCAATATCAATTACATGCCGACCTGAAGCACGTAACCCTTTAGTAAGTGCCTCTGTCAACTCCAGGCTGGATGTTCTGCCATCACGGCCCACAACAATACTCTTTTGGCCACGCGCCTCGGCCTCTGAACCAATAGCCCGCCCAATATCCTGGACACCGGCAACAGTCAATGTCGTACCAACTATGCCACGTATATCATAAGCTCGGAATATTAAAGGCGATAATTTACCTTGTTTTGCGACAGCGGGCGCCGATGTCTGAGCAACATCCGGCAACTCCGTCGCCTGCTCGACGCTTGTGGGAGGGGCGTCGCTACCGGGCATCTCAAGCTCCATGCCCGTGTCAGCCGGCGCCTCAGCAGGTTTAGCCGCTTCTTCTGTGGGAACAGGCGTGTCGGTACCGGGCATCTCAAACTCCATACTCAGATCAGCCGGGGCATCGTCAGGTTTGGCCGCCTCCTCAGCAGGGGCGTCGCTACCCGGCATCTCAAGCTCCAGACCCGTGTCAGCCGGGGCATCAGCCACAGCAGGTTTGGCCGCCTCCTCAGCAGGCGTGTCGGCAGGCTTAGCAACCTTGTTAACCTTGGTGGGAACATTAATTTTAGCAGATTGTTTAACAGATTCTTTTTCTTCTACTGTTTTAACTTCAGCTTTTTTGGGGTCGGGAGTGGAATGAGGCTTTTCTATTGCAG
>CAZCXC010000091.1:0-1948 GCA_964502505.1 uncultured Enterobacteriaceae bacterium | reverse complement strand
CGATGCTCTATCCAATTGAGCTACAGGCGCGTTGTTGTGAAGTAATATATTATAGCGATTAAATGTAAACTAAAAACAGGTTAATCGTTTATTCTGGAGGTCGAATTGTATAGTAATAATAACGATAGATAGGATCGTTAAATCCAGCGACACGAAATGCCTGTTTCCATAACAAATCAATCAACAAAAATAGTGGAGTTATATAGTAATATAATTTAAAAAAATGTACTGTGGTCATTTTTAATAAGTATAAAATGTGACTCAAATGTGATCTGGGCTTAATTACTCTACACAGTAGATGATAAAAGCAGTCAAAAATTCTCCTGTTACCATGTTTGATGGTAATTCCATCGAGCCAGCCCAACATAACCTTACGATTGGTAGTGTAACCTTTTATTCCTCGCCAGCCCCAGGGAAAAAAACAGCAAATGAAGATGCCCTTGCGATAATCCCGGTTAATAGTGATTCTGTTGTACTGGTTGTTGCAGATGGTCTTGGCGGGTTGCCAGCTGGAGAAGCAGCATCACGAATAGTGATCGATGAATTGGTACAGTCACTAAAGCGAGCAAGTGTGAATGAAACACATATTCGCGGTGCAATTCTGGATGGTATTGAACTTGCGAATAGAAAAATTCTTGATATGAAAAGTGGATCAGCAACTACATTAGCAGTAGCTGAACTGCAGGGTAGAAACGTTCGTACTTATCATGCGGGTGATTCTCTGATTATGTTGATGGGTAACAGGGGGAGTATAAAATATTCTGCAATTCCACATTCACCGACTGGATATGCGCTTGAATCGGGTATGATTGATGAATCGGAAGCTATGCAACATGAAGAGAAACATTTGGTTTCTAACTGTATAGGGAGTTCTGAGATGAGAGTGGAAATAGGTCCAAATATCGACCTGTCAACAAGAGATACCTTAATACTGGCAAGTGATGGCCTTTCAGATAATCTCTATGATGGAGAAATTGTAGAAGCTGGCCGTAAAGGATCACTAATGAATGCGGCCAACAGGCTAATAAAGGAATCTCGTGAAAATATGGAACATCCTAAAGAGGATAGGATGTGTCATCCGGACGACTTGTCTTTCATCATATTTAGACCTGGTAGTAATTAATAAATCAAGCTCAGGTTATAGGATGCGACAGGTAAAATCACTTGAATAAGTGTAATCTGTTAACATTAATTAGCTATAATGTGCTCTATTTAGCTAGTTACGTAATCCGGGTTAACAAATATGTCTCTTCTAGATGATTTAAAAAAACAGGCAGAGGAAAAAGCCAAGGTAGAACAAGGGAAAGGTGGCACTATCTCACAAAAGCATGAGAAGAGCTGGCATGTTCTAGCGCCTAAATTACATATTATATTTAATTATCTGAAAGAACTTACAGATAATCTGAATATTGTTGCATCCGAAGGTATTTCAAATTACAACCTAACCAAAACATTAGTTTTCAAAAATTTAAAGAAACAGAATTTCCGGCTTGTGAAAGACAAGGATAGTGATCTGAAATCATTCAGCTTCCGTTATGATCTGGTAGGAGAACGAAATATACCAGTAAAAGTTAACAATATGGTTGAGGCTGAAAAAATCAAAAGAATTTTGTCACAGCGCATGATCAAATTTACGGATAAAATTGAAAACAAGAATCGAATCATTATTTCAGTTGTACCTAAAATTTGCGTTCAGTTTACTTATTCTGCAGATTTAGAAAAATCTCTAATTTTATTAAATATTAGTAATTTTGATGCCGCATGGGATCAATTAATACAATTTTCACCAGACGTAATTACTGACAATTTGATGGAAGAGACTGCAAAATATATATTGCTTCAACCTAACCATTTTATGGAAATGTCTGGTAATACAGTTTCAGATGATATGCGCGAAAAACTAAGGGATGTACTTAAGAAAGATGGCAAAATTAAAAGTGACCCAGAA
>CAZCXC010000090.1:0-19041 GCA_964502505.1 uncultured Enterobacteriaceae bacterium | reverse complement strand
TATGTGTCTTGGTTACTAATAAATCGCTCTGAATATATTCCAGTGTTTACCATATGAGCATTTTATAGGGCAATTTTTTTGACAACCTCTGTATAATTACATCTAAATGATTGTTCCCGTAATGTAATAGCCGCCTATTATATCCTGATTCGGGAATTTGTAGCGATTCCGATAACTAACAGAAAAAAAAGACAAATAATTCAGCTATAATAGCGCGCTTTTTAAATATATAACTACTCCAAATGAGCCTGAGATCATTTTTTAAACGCTACCTGCCCGCGCATCACACAATAAAAGAGCATCCGCACCTACGTCATTTTGGTGATCTACTTCATGATCCAGATCTCTGGCATCTAACTCGTCGATCCACCGCTGGAGGAGTCGCTGTAGGCCTGTTTTGTGCTTTTATTCCTATCCCAATTCAAATGATTATTGCAGCCGGTGTCGCTATATTATGTAGCGTAAATTTACCTGTTGCCGTCATCTTTGCATGGCTCAGTAATCCAATTACCATTGCCCCACTTTTTATCTTTTCATATGAAGTTGGTACATGGGTACTCGACGTTCCAGTCAAACAAATCGAACCGATCGCCTTTGAATTTTCATTTCAATGGATATCAGAAAGCTTGGTAACCATTTGGAAACCATTTTTACTGGGTTGTTTCATAATGGGCACCCTGAGTGCCATCGTTGGCTATTTTACTGTAATTTGGCTCTGGCGACTGACATTAATAAGAAAATGGAATAAACGTCGGGCAAGCAGACCGCAACAAAAAAAATAGTTAATCTATTAGTTGATATTACCCACTGTGGTTGTGCAATATTCCGTCTCTTAATTCATAGATTTTGTCCATTTTCCCGGCTAAATCCAGATTATGTGTGGCCATAATTAGACTGGTACCAAAATCACGATTGAGCTCAAGCATAGTATCAAATACTTGAGCTGCAGTGTGTTCATCTAAATTACCTGTAGGTTCGTCTGCAAAAATACATTTTGGTTTAGTCACTAATGCTCTTGCAATAGCTGCACGTTGACGTTCTCCGCCGGACATTTCTCCTGGCTTGTGTTGAGTACGTTTCTCTAGACCTACTTTCTTCAGTATTTCATGGGCGGCTTGCTTCGCATGTTCTGGATTATCGCGTCTGATCAACAATGGCATGGCAACATTTTCCAATGCCGTAAATTCTGGCAATAAATGGTGAAATTGATAAATAAACCCTAATGACTGATTACGTAATGTGCCGCGTTCTGTTTCAGAAAGGGTGGAAAATGCCTGGCCTAATATCTGAATTTCGCCTTTGCTGGGAACTTCCAGGCCACCGAGCAGATGTAATAATGTACTTTTACCCGATCCTGAACTGCCAATAATTGCAGTACAATCTCCTGCATTTACCGTTAGATCAATACCACGCAATACTTCAACTTCAAGTTCAGCATCACTAAACCGTTTTTCCAAGCCATTACAAGAAATAATTGCTGCATTACTCATAGCGCAATGCCTCTGCTGGTTGTGTACGAGACGCACGCCAAGCTGGATAGATTGTTGCGAGAATACAAAATAAAAATGCAACTACACTGATAAGGACCACATCTTCCCAATGCATATCAGAAGGCACATCACTAATGTAATAAACATCAGGTGAAAGAAATTTAACCTGAAAAAATCCTTCAATTACAGGAACAAATGTTTCAACATTTGTTGCTAACCAAACACCTCCAACAACCCCAAGAATAATACCAACAAGCCCAATTATCGTCCCCTGGATAATGAATATCTTCATAATACTTTTTGGACTTGCCCCAATTGTTCTCAATACGGCAATATCTGCTTGCTTATCAGTAACCACCATAACCAGAGTTGAAATAATGTTAAATGCGGCAACAGCCACAATTAAAGTTAAAATCACAAACATGACTGTTTTTTCAGTTCTTAATGCCCTGAAGAAATTAGCATGCCGTTGCGTCCAATCTTGTATCCAGTACTGCCCAGGTAACTTACTGAATATTTCACGGCTGATACGGGGTGCATTGAAAATATTATCTGTTTTCAAACGCAATCCGGATGTACCACTACTACGGAAAAGACGTGCAGCATCGTCTAGATGAATAAGTGCCAGTGCACTATCAAACTCATGCATGCCAATTTGAAAAATACCAACAACATTAAAACGCTTTAACCTCGGGAGAATACCTGCAGGAGTGACATTAGCTTGAGGTGCAACCAGGGTAATTTTATCACCCACACCCACACCCAATCGATTTGCTAATTCATGACCAATGATAATATCAAAATGACCCGACACCAGGTTGGTAAAATTTCCGGCTATCATTTTTTCAGCAATAACCGAAACTTTAGGTTCTTCTTCAGGCAGAATACCGCGTATCACGACTCCATTTACACTCTTTCCATAAACCAACATACCTTCTGCCCTAAAATAGGGTGCTACACCCACGATCGAAGGATGCTCCTCTACTTTTGATGCTAATGCTTTCCAGTTTGATAAATCATTGCCACGTTCAACGACTGTGGCATGCGATGCCATACCCAAAATACGTTGTGTTAACTCCTTTTCAAACCCATTCATCACGGATAATACTGTAATTAAAGCCATCACTCCCAAACCCACGCCTATTATGGATGTCAGAGAGATAAATGAAATAAAGTGATTACGGCGCTTGGCACGCACATAGCGCAGCCCTATAAATGTTTCAAAAGACTTATTCATGGGGTTGCATTATAACCTTCTTTAGTATTGGTCGTATCTTGATTTTTTTATCTAATTATTATTTGCTTTACGAAATATATAACTCAGGATACGCTTCGCGTATATATTTTTACGTATAGATCTTTCCAGTCATAACATATTTAAAAACTTATGAAATTACTTGCTATTGATACTTCAACAGAGGCATGTTCCGCGGCACTCGTTGTTAATGGAGAATTGAGTTTTCGTTATGAATTTGCACCACGCCGCCATGCGGAATTAATTTTACCTATGATTGACGATCTATTAGCTGATGCGGAATTATCACTCACACAACTAGATGGTCTAGGGTTTGGTCGTGGACCAGGTGCCTTTACCGGCGTACGTATAGCTACAGGTGTAATCCAAGGCCTTGCATTATCTGCTGATTTACCAGTCGTCCCTATCTCTTCATTAGCTGCACTGGCTCAAGGTGCAAAGGATAAAGCCAATACATTTTTTGTGGCTATCGATGCACGTATGAATGAAATCTATTATGCAACATACAGAGTAGATTCAGCAGGTATTGTTGAATTATGTAATGAAGAAAACTTAGCTCAACCAGAAAATATAATAATCCCTGATGATGCCGAATACTTTGGTGTTGGTAGTGGTTGGATTACTTATCATGAGATATTATCTCGCCGATTCGGAAAAAAATTAATCGCCTATGAAGGCGATCGTTATCCGAGCGCTGTTGATACAATTATTCTTGCTGAGAAAGCATTCGAACAAAACCAGGGAGTATCGGCCGAACAAGCGTTACCTGTCTACATAAGAGATAAAGTAACCAAATAATAGATTGGCTTAAATTTATTTATAATTTTTATTAATTTAAATTTATATTCTATTTATTTCTGTCCTGATATCTCCAGAAGCAAGTAATCTTAATCGTCTGTAACCGGCAGATTTATTATCCTTTTCATACACTTTAGTATTTGGCTTAAATTGAACGCAAGTTGAGGGCGATGACATCAATAGCACACCTTTACGTGTCTGCATAAATTCCTGGTGAATATGCCCCCAGAGAATCCCTTTAATATGTGTATGGGCATCAATGATTGAAAACAGATCTTCTGGATTTTTAAGACCCATTGCATCCATCCATGGACTACCTATTTTAACTGGCGGATGATGTAAACAAACTAATGTAAATATATCCGGATTGGATTGCAGTTGTTGTTCCAGGAATTGCAACTCTTCTAGCGCCAGATTTCCTGAATGCGTATTGGCTAGAAACGTATTCAACATTAAAACATGCCAATTATTAAAATAAACTGATTTTGTCGTAGTAATATTTTCCGTATTCAGGATCTGTTGCATTAATTCTTGCACATCATGATTCCCGGCCAAACATGCAATCGGTATTTTCAACTCTTGTATAACTGCCAATAATCTTTGGTAAGCCCCTGCTAATGGTTCATGCACAAGATCCCCCGTCATCAGTATTGCATCAGGTGGCCAGTGTTGTACCCGTACATGCTTAATAACTTGTTTGAGTGAATCCAAGGTATTAATACCATCAAAATCCTTGTCCCCACTGGAAAAGATATGTGTGTCAGTAAGTTGAATTAGCTCAACGTAGTCACGTTGGCGCTGTTTTAAAGTTATATGTTCGTGCATCAATGTATTATGATTAGATAATTACGTCCTTATCACTAAGTATATAAGAAACGAATGGATTTGATCATATGTCAAGGCAATCGATAAAGCTTACCGAGGAATTGTATGAATACATGCTTTCCGTATCGTTACGGGAAACAGCTATTCAACAGGAATTACGTGAAGAAACGGCTAAACACCCAAAATCTGAAATGCAAATTGCTCCTGAGCAAGGCCAGTTTATGGCTTTACTCGTGCAATTATTACAGGTCAAAAACATTATAGAAATAGGAGTTTATACTGGTTATAGCTCACTCTGTATGGCAATGGCATTACCAGATAATGGACAAATTATAGCCTGTGATATAGATGAAGAAACAACAAACATTGCCCATAGCTACTGGAAAAAAGCAGGTGTTTCTAACAAAATCAAACTTGTATTGGCACCCGCTATTGAAACACTTGATGAATTAATTGCAAGCAATGAAATAAACCATTTTGACCTGGCATTTATTGATGCGGAAAAGAGTGAGTATCTAGATTATTATGAAAGAACGCTTAAATTAATTCGTCCAGGTGGGGTCATCTTGATTGACAACGTTTTATGGTCAGGCAAACCCGCCAGACAAAAAGAACAAGATGAAGAGACACAAGCTATCCGTAAATTTAATGAATTTATGTTTAACGATAAGCGAGTTAATATAAGTATGTTGCCTCTTGCCGACGGATTAACCTTAGCACTTAAACTCTAGGTAATCTTTATGTCGAAATATAAAATTATTCTTACTAGCTTCGTTATTTTAGCTTTATCCAGTTCGCTTTTCGCAGTAGAACTATATAAATGGACTGATGAATATGGACGTGTGTATTACACCGATAAACCACCGCCTGAAGAAAATGCGGAAAAACTTGATATTAAAATTCGATCTTTTGAAGGAGAACCGCAAGTTTTTGACGCTAAAGGGATATTGAATTCTAATTCAAGTGTGGTGATGTATAGTGCAGAATGGTGTGGTGTATGTAAGCGTGCAAAAAAATATATGCAAAAAAATAATATTGCATTTAAGGAAATGGATATTGATAAAAGCAGCCAAGCAAAAAGAGAATTTAAAAAATTAAATGGGAAAGGTGTGCCAATTATACTGGTTGGCAATCAGCGTATGAATGGTTTTAGTGCTGTAAAACTGGAAGCTATGTTAAAAAAGACAAAAGATGAATCGTAATATTTTAAATATTCCGTTGTTTAAAAAACAACTCTACTTCAGCAATATTGTTTGTCATTTTCATTTCGGGCAAACTATTAATAAATTTCTGGCCATAAGGTTTACTTTGTAGCCTGGGATCACAAATCATCAATACCCCGTAATCATTCACATCACGTATCAACCTGCCGACACCTTGCCTAAGATTTATAATAGCTTCTGGTAGTTGATAATCCATGAAGGGGTTTTGACCATTTTCTTCCATTCTTGCCGATCGCGCCCTGAATACAGGATCATCTGGTGGAGCGAAAGGCAGTTTATCAATAATCACACAAGACAGTGCTTGCCCCTTCACATCAACCCCCTCCCAAAAACTCTGGGTCCCCAGTAAAACTGCATTTTCTGTTTCTCTGAATTGTCTTAATAGCTCAGTACGTGGGGCTTCACCTTGTACCATAACTGGATAGTTCATTTTATCCCTTATTAATTTCGAGGCCTGATTCAAAGCACGATGGCTGGTAAATAGAAAAAAAGTATGTCCTTGGCTCGCCTTAATGACTGGAATCGCGTTATTAATAACATGGCTTATATAGTTCGGTTGACGTGGATCAGGCATTTCAATTGGCAAATACAATAAAGTCTGACGTAGATAATCAAATGGGCTAGACCAGGTTTTTGCTTTAACGTCTGTTAATCCCAAACGATTAGCAAAATGTTTAAAGTCTTGACCTACGGCAAGTGTTGCTGATGTATAGATACATTGACATTCATGTTCTGTGAGCCGTAACTGAAATATTTCCGAGATATCAAGAGGAGTTTGATGTAATAGGAAACCCTTTCCTCTAATTTCAACCCATTGAACACTGCTATCAGTTTCCCTTTCAATAAAAGTTTCAAACATGGCAATATAATTTCCACATCGTTGCCAACAATTTTCCAGTGATTTGGAGCGCTCTGATAACTGATCTAATGCATTTTCTAATTCATTTAATGATGTTTTAAATATGTCCACTGTTGAAAGAACTTCTTTATTCTTTAGTAGGTCATTCCATGCCATGCGTTTATCTGTATGCCCCAATATCAATCTAAATTTATTCAGGTTGGTTTGTAATTTATCTAGATTCGTTAAAAAATCAGGTGTGTCATTAATATCTTTCAGGTAGCTAGTACGACAATCGTTGATTAATTCAAATATCTGACGGCTACTTAATGATTGGCTAAAAAATTCAGAGGCTAATTCAGGAAGTTTATGAGCTTCATCAAAAATAATAACATCAGCTTTTGGTAATATTTCCCCATACCCTATTTCTTTCAGTGCTAAATCCGCTAATAATAAATGGTGATTGACAACAATTAATTCGGCTTCACTTGCCTTTTTCCTTGCTTTAAAAACAAAACAGTTTTCAAAGTCATTACATTCCTTTCCTAAACAATTTTCTGTTGTTGAAGTAATGTAGGGACGCAATATTGAATTTTCTGAAAGTGTTGCAAGCTCTGTCAAATCCCCAACATTGGTTTGTATGGACCACTCTCTAACAGCCATTAATTCAGCATGAGTATTTTCTGAAAATTGCTGCCCATCAGCTTCTACTTGTTTCATACGATGCAAACACAAATAGTTATTGCGTCCCTTTAATAATGCAGGAGCAACTAGAACATCAAGTGCTTTAAGTACGACAGGAAGATCTCTGTGAAATAATTGATCCTGCAGATGTTTTGTACCAGTGGAAATGATAATTTTTTTATTTGAGAGTATGGCTGAAATTAAATATGCAAAAGTCTTTCCAGTGCCAGTTCCTGCCTCACAAACCAATGACTCATGATTCTTGATCGCTTCACTAATTTCCTCAGCAAATTGCTGCTGTTGCAGCCTCACAGAAAAATTATCTATATAAGCTGCTATTGGTCCTTTTTCTGACAGTATCTCGGTAGGGGTTAGCATTTAAATAGTAGTACTAAAATATAATTATTCATGCCATATCAACAGGGAAAGTGAGTACCTGTTTAATATCATCACACTGCACCAGCATCATGAGCAGCCGATCAAGACCTATAGCTACACCTGCACAGGCTGGTAACCCATGATCCAATGCATCAATAAACCGTTTATCAATAGCATAATTAGTTTTATCGTTTTGCTTGCGAATTGCCCGGTTAATTTCAAAGCGATGCTTTTGTTCATTAGCATCACATAGTTCATTAAAACCATTGGCAATTTCAACACCATTAATATATAACTCAAAACGTTCGGCTCGAGATGGACTATCCTGTGATAATTTAGCTAAAGCAGACAAACATTTTGGAAAATCATATATGAATGTTGGGGTCTCCCTACTAAGGTTTGGCGCTATTTTTTCATTAAAAATAAAATCTAATAAAAAAGATTTATCGTTCGCATGCGAATGTAACCCAAGCATCTTTGCTGTTCGTAATAATTCATCATCCTTCGAATTATGCGGATCAATCCCTGTATGATATTTAAATATGTCTGCATAACTTATGCGATCACATCGTTTAAAGCCTAATAATTTTACCAGTTTTTCCACTTCACCCATCATAGTATGGTGATCATAGCCCAACTGATACCATTCAAGCAGCGTGAATTCTGGATTATGTAATTTACTCATTTCTTTATCTCGAAAGACCCGTGAAATTTGATAAATTGCTCCTATTCCACTTGCCAATAGTCTTTTCATGGCATATTCAGGTGAAGTTTGCAAATATAATGTTTTACTTTCTGTCTGATCAGGACAACTCAAAACTGTGTTTAAACTTTCAATATGTGGATCGGTCACCGCTGCATGGCACAGTACTGGAGTTTCTACTTCTAATATAGAATGTGCCTGCATAAATTCACGAATGATATTTAGCATGTTGGCACGTTGACTGATGATATTTACAGATGCTGAAGGCTGCCAATCAGTATTAATCGTCATAATTATCTTTAATTAAGAGGAAATATTGTGGCTATTTTTTCTAGGCACGCAAACGGACATCAAGTTGATCTATGGCTTCAGCCCAATCAGAATCATCCGACAATGCTTCCTTCAAAAAAGATGATTGATTACTATTCCAAAATTCAGCTTTTTCTAGCAAAATATTTTTTTTGATTGGACGATGTGTTTGAATAAACGCATCAATATCTTTATCACTGTTAGGCAACCCAAGTTGGGCAAATAAATTAGTCAACGTGTGTTCAAATGTTTCCATCAACTGATAATTATTTAAAATATTTTTCGCTTATTCTTTGGAACGCCCAACATATTCCCCTGTCCTGGTATCAATTTTGATAATTTCTCCATTCTCAATAAATAAAGGCACTTTTACAATTGCGCCCGTTTCAAGCGTGGCAGGTTTTGTTCCACCTGTAGCAGTATCACCACGGACACCAGGATCGGTTTCTGTTATTTGAAGATGAACAAAATTAGGTGGTAAGATTGATAATGGAACTCCATCCCATAATGTCACTATACAAGTCTCTTCGCCTTTCAGCCATTGGGCAGCTTCATTCACAGCTGTACTTTCAGCGGCATATTGCTCATAGCTAGTTTGATCCATAAAATGCCACATTTCACCGTCGTTATACAGGTATTGTAGCTCAAGATCGATGACATCTGCACTCTCAACACTTTCACCAGATTTAAATGTCCGTTCAACAACACGACCGGTTTTTAGGTTTCTGATTTTTACACGGTTAAACGCTTGGCCTTTACCTGGTTTAACAAATTCGTTCTCCGCAATAGAACAAGGATCGCCATCTAACATGATTTTTAACCCTGCCTTAAACTCATTAGTACTAAAAGTTGCCATATTCTCCCCTATTTAAATATCTATGCCCATAAAAATTCATATAATACAGTGAAGAAGATATCGAATGCAGCAATCTCCCTGGCAAGCAAAATGACAACAACTATTCAATGATCCGGATCTTGTCCTTAGAGAAGTAGAAACAACAATCTCTGCAGAGTTAATATCAAAAAAAGCATCAGAATCATTTTCGATGCGTGTACCAAAAGAATTTATAGACCGTATTAAAAAAGGTGATCCGGATGATCCGTTACTAAAGCAAATACTTCCAGTCAAAGATGAAGAATTTGAGGTCGATGGCTTCACTACTGACCCATTGGCTGAAATGGATACACAAGTTGTTCCGGGATTACTTCATAAATACCATGGGAGGGCTCTTTTAATTGTTACAGGGACATGTGCTATTCACTGTCGTTACTGCTTTCGCCGACATTTCCCTTATACTGAGTCAAATCCGGCGAAAGACAATTGGCAACAGGCATTAGATCACATCAAAAATGATCCTAGTATCAGCGAAATTATATTAAGTGGGGGTGATCCCTTGACCTTAGCAGATCATAGATTGCTGGATTTAATCCAAAAACTATCTGATATTAGCCATTTACAAAGACTTCGAATTCACTCACGTTTACCGATCATACTTCCTGATCGAGTCAACGAGCATATGATAAAATGGCTTACAAATACTCGTTTAAAATCTGTACTGGTAGTACACACTAATCATGGAAATGAGCTAGATAAGAACGTAGCAACAGCTATGCAAAGATTGCATGATATTAATATCCCAGTATTCAACCAGTCAGTCCTGCTCAAAGGGATAAACGATTCAGCAGAAATCTTGGCTGACCTCAGTGAGCGCCTATTTGATATTGGAATTATTCCTTACTATTTGCATATGCTGGACCCTGTGGCAGGTGCAGCACACTTTAAGGTTGATGAAGCCTCTGCCAGGTCAATCATGCTGAAATTATACAAAACCTTACCTGGATATCTTGTTCCAAGACTTGTTAGGGAAATTGCCGGGGCACAGTATAAAATACCTGTCGAGATGGCCACTGAATAGCTGGGTCTTAGTCGGATCATTATATTAGTCAGCCGGGATAGTCTTGGTATATACTTCATGTTTTTATATAGATATAAACTGTAACCCAATAATAAACAACAAATATTTTTTAGTCATATAAAAATGGCAGAGACCTCATTCAAAAAAGCGCTCATCATTGATGATTCAGGAGATTATCGTTCGCTGTTGACTAAATTTTTAGAAAAAGCATCCCCTGGGTCAGCGGTTGATGAATATGATCCCACCTGGGGCAAGCCACCAGATAAATTCCCATGGGCGCGATACGATTTATTGGTACTCGATTATGATCTGGGTTCTGGTGAAAACGGGCTTGAATGGTTGCGTCTCTATAAGACATCAAATGATTTTCCCCCCACCATAATGTTGACTGCAAAAGATGATGAAGAGCTTGTCGTTAATGCCATGCGTTTTGGTGCCCAGGGCTTTCTGCGTAAAGAAGGACTAACAGCAGAAAAACTGAAAGAAACTATTAATGATGCCATCGAAAACTATAAAGAAGAACAAGAAAAGGCAAATTCTCAAAAAATTCATGTCCATGAACCAAATAAAGAAAAATTTTTTAGATCGCTTGAATCAGTTAAAAATAATGATGCAGTATTCCTGATTGAAATTGACAAATACCAAGCATTAAGTGAATCATTAGGAATATTTTCCGCCGATCTTTTCGCCAGTTTTATTTCAGAATCTGTTTCTAATTTTATTATGGAATCAAATTATGATGGGCATATGACACGTATTGGTGATTCAAAAGTTGCGATGCTAATACAAAACAATAAGGATAAAGGGGAGGTCGAAGACATAGCTAAAAAGCTTTGTGAATATTTCAGCAAACTAGAATATAAGAATGAAGCTAATAAAGTGGATTTTTCAATAAATATTGGTGTGTTATGTATTGAAGAAGAAGTAAAAGCAGTCTCTGATATCCTTGCAGCTACAGAAAACGCCTGCCGACAATCAAGAGCTGATGAAGGAAATACTTATACCGTGAGTGGCAGTGCAACCAGTGATAACCCTTCAAGTAGTGAATCTCCGGCTGAAGAATCAGCTGATACTGAATCTGCCAGTGATGAACCTCCAGCTGAAGAATCAGCTGATGCTGAACCTGCCAGTGGTGAACCGGAAATCGATGAACAGGAAATTATTAGGATAACTGATGCCATAAAGGAAGATAGGCTGCAGCCCCTTTTTCAGCCGCTTGTGCTTGTATCTGATGCAGCAGCAAATGTTTCAACGGAATTTTATCACACACGCACTAATTTAATTGATCCTGATAAGAACATTATCGAAGCAAAGGAATTTGTACCAATTCTGAGACAGGCGAAGAAGCTAAAAACACTGGATCGCTGGGTTATTAGAAACTGTGTAGGTGAATTGTCCAAGCTGAATAAAGATGAAACGGAGAAATTTGGAGTATTAATAACCCTATCCGATCAATCTCTACTTGATAAAGGCCTTTCAGATTGGGTCCTCAAACTGGTTGAATATGTAAAGATGCCAAAATTGTGCTCATCTATAATTTTTGAAATTGTTACAGAGGATTTTATCGAGCATCAGCGAGAAGCCAAGTTACAGATAAATAAAATGAGGGTTAAACTTGGTGCAACCTTTGCTTTAAGAGATGTACCGAATGCTGCGACAGCAGTTGAATGTTTAGATCATGAAAAATTTGAATATATCATGTTCTCGCCGGAACACACTGCAGACAAAAAAATGGATCAAAATGAAATCCTGGAGCTTGTAGCAAAAGCTAAAGAGCATGGTGCACTGACTGTTGCCAGCAAAATTGATACTGGAGAATATCTGGGGATGGCAGCCGGTGCAGGTGTTGACTATGTATTTGGACACTTTGTACAGCCTCCTATGGAGAATATTGTAGCTGCAGAAACTGTAGAAGTATAAATAATCCTGTTAGTTCGTAGTCTCTGGGAAGATTCTTTTAACATTCCGATATCCTCTGGGTAATAAACTTCCACGCCTGCCCCGCTCACCCAGATAATGCTCTATATCTTTTTGCTTTAAAGTGAGCTTGCGCTGGCCTGCAATAATTGTCAGAGAAGCATCTTCAGATAATGCCGCGATAACAATAACATACTCCTCTCTTGTTTTTAATTTAGCGGGCGGTATCTGGATGATTTTCAACCCTTTCCCCTTGCTAAGGACAGGTAATTCATTAATAGGAAAAATGAGGAGTCGTCCTAAAGAAGAAATGGCAGCAATAAAATCTGTTTCAATATCACTAATGGGTGCAGGACAGAGAATTTCAGCTGCTTTAGGTTTTGAAACAACAACTTTTCCACTTTTATTTTTGGTATAAAGATCTTCCAGTGTAGCTATAAAACCGTACCCCGCATCCGAGCCTAATAAATAATGAGCATCTGGATCACCTAGCATCACCCCTGCGAAACTAGCTCCTTCGGGGGGATTAAGACGACTAGAAACTGGTTCTCCTAAACTTCTTGCGGAAGGTAAAGTATGTGCAGCTAGTGAATAACAACGCCCTGTTGAATCAAGAAATACTGCTAATTGATTAGATCTGCCCTGACCTGCTGATTTAAATTCATCGCCTGTACGATAATTTAAAGTTTCTGGATCAACGTCATGACCTTTAGCTGAGCGCATCCAACCTTTTGCAGACAAAATTACTGTAACAGGTTCTGTAGGCACCAGATTTGTTTCATCAATCGCCTTGGCTTCTTCCCGCTCTTTTAGTGGTGAACGACGTTTATCACCAAAAGTTTCCGCATCTGCTTGCAGCTCCTTTCTCACCAAAGTTTTTAAGCGCTGTTTAGAACTTAAAATTTGTTCGAGCGACTTTCTCTCTTTATCGTATTCTTTTAATTCACCTTTAATCCGCACTTCTTCAAGCCTGGCTAATTTACGTAACTTAAGTTCTAGTACTGCTTCAGACTGTTCATCAGACAGTTTGAAGCGTTTCATTAATACAGTCTTTGGCTTATTTTCTTCACGTATAATTTTAATGACTTCATCAATATTTAAATAAGCAACCATCAACCCTTTTAACGTATGAATATAGGTTTGTACTTTCTCGAGTCTATGTTGTAAACGTCGACGGACAGTCTCCGTTCGATAGACCAACCATTCCTTGAGGATTATTTTTAAATCCTTTACCTCTGGTCGACCATTAATACCGATCATATTTAAATTAACGCGGTAGCTTCTCTCCAAATCTGTGGTGGCGAAAAGATGTAACATTAACTCTTCTTGATTAACGCGATTTGAACGTGGAATCAATACAAGCCTGGTTGGGTTTTCATGATCAGACTCATCTCTATGATATTCCAACATTGGCAATTTTTTAGCTTGCATCTGTGCATCAATCTGCTCGAGTACTTTACTTCCCGAACTTTGATGTGGAAGTGCCGTAATGACGATATTTTCATCTTCCTTTTCCCAAAGCGCACGCATTTTTATTGTGCCCGTCCCTGTCTTATATATTTCCAATATGTTTCTCTTATTTGTGATAATTTCTGCATCAGTAGGAAAATCTGGTCCTTTGATATGCGTACAGAGATCTCTTATTGTGCATTTTGGTTCTTCCAACAATCGAATGCAGGCACTGGTAACTTCTTTTAAATTATGTGGTGGGATATCTGTTGCCATACCGACAGCAATTCCCGTTGTGCCATTTAACAAAATATTAGGTAAGCGTGCAGGTAATAACTTTGGTTCTTTCAATGCCCCATCAAAATTAGGGACCCAATCAGTCGTCCCTTGACTTAATTCGCTTAGCAAACTATCCGCATAGGCCGTAAGTTTGGACTCGGTATAGCGCATGGCGGCAAATGATTTAGGATCATCTATTGAACCCCAATTACCTTGACCATCAACTAAAGGATAGCGATAGCTAAACGGTTGGGCCATTAATACCATGGCGTCATAGCATGCTGAGTCCCCATGCGGATGAAATTTACCTAAAACATCCCCTACTGTCCGGGCTGACTTTTTGTATTTAGCTGTTGCCGTTAGACCCAATTCAGACATTGCATAAATAATACGGCGTTGTACGGGTTTTAAACCATCGCCAATATGTGGAAGTGCACGATCAAGAATGACATACATGGAATAATCCAGATAAGCTTTCTCAGAAAACTCATGCAGTGGTTGTTGCTCATTTTGCTCAAAGTCAAAACTTAGTATGTCAGCCAATTTCTCACCCTCCTGAACATGTTGTTTGAAATTTAAAGCTGTGCCAATTCACCTTTTGTTTCCAACCATTTTTTTCTATCTCCTGCCCTTTTTTTGGCCAGCAACATATCGAGGACATGATCAGCTTTTTTAATGTTTGGTAGTGTAAGTTGGACTAATCGCCGTGTTGCTGGGGCCATCGTCGTTTCTCTTAGCTGAATAGGATTCATTTCGCCTAGCCCCTTAAATCTTTGAACATTGGCGTTACCTTTTTTCTTTTCTGCTTTAATTCTATCCAGGATGCCTTCTTTTTCTGCATCATCAAGTGCATAGTAAACTTCTTTACCGACATCAATACGATACAAGGGAGGCATTGCAACATAAATATGGCCTTCTTCAACAAGTAAGCGGAAGTGTTTCATAAACAATGCACAAAGCAGTGTTGCAATATGAAGCCCATCTGAGTCCGCATCTGCCAATATACATATTTTTCCGTAACGTAGGCCAGTCAGATTATCAGCGCCTGGGTCTACCCCAATAGCCACCGCTATATCATGTACTTCTTTCGATGACAGCACTTGTGCTGAATCAATTTCCCACGTATTTAAAATTTTACCCCGCAATGGCATGACTGCTTGGAATTCTCTATCACGCGCCTGTTTAGCTGAACCACCCGCTGAATCGCCTTCCACCAGAAAAAGCTCCGATATAGTGGTATCTTGAATTGAACAATCTGCTAATTTTCCCGGTAATGTAGGGCCACCAGAGACTTTTTTTCGAACAACTTGCTTGTTGGCTTTTTGACGTTTTTGCGCGTGCAAGATAACAAGCTCTGCAATTTTCTCACCTGTATCAATATGCTGATGCAACCAATGACTAAACGCATCGCGTACAACACCTGAAACAAAAGAAACACACTCTCTTGAAGATAATCTTTCCTTTATTTGGCCTGCAAATTGCGGATCATCCATTTTTATTGACAATACATAACTACAACATTCCCATATATCTTCTGCTGCTAGTTTTATTCCACGTGGCAATAGATTTCGGGATTCACAAAACTCTCGCAATGCATCCAGTAATCCTTGCCGCAAACCATTCACATGGGTTCCACCTTGTAAGGTAGGCACCAGGTTTACATAACTTTCTGTAATTAACTCTGCTTTTTCAGGGCACCAATGGATTGCCCAATCAACAGCCTCATGTTGACCTTCCATTGTCCCCATAAATGGCTCAGGCGGGAGTAACTCCTGACCTGTAAGTTGTTCAGCCAAATAGGTTTGTAATCCATTTTCATAACACCACTCTGATTTTTCTTTATTAGTTTCATTATGCAAACGTACTATGAGACCAGGACATAAAACAGCTTTTGCACGGAGTACATGTTGTAATCTTGGTAATGATAATTTGCTGCTATCAAAATATTTTGCATCTGGCCAAAAACGAATTGTAGTGCCTGTATTTCGTCTGCCCACCTCACCAACAACTTTAAGCTTTGTTTTCTTTTTACCGCCAGCGAAAGACATATTATATTCTTTGCCATCACGTCTAACCCAAACTTCTAGTTTTTTAGACAATGCATTAACTACAGATACACCTACACCATGCAATCCACCTGAAAATTTATAGTTCTTTTGTGAAAATTTTCCGCCCGCATGTAATCGGGTGAATATAACTTCTACGCCTGATACTTTCTCACCCGGATGCTTATCAATTGGCATACCTCGTCCATCATCTACTACTGTGATCGATCCGTCTTTATGTAACGTTACTTCAATCTTGCTGGCATGGCCTACAAGGGCTTCATCAACACTATTATCTACAACTTCCTGGATTAAATGGTTAGGTCGAGTGGTATCGGTAAACATACTGGGACGCTTGCGTACCGGCTCCAAACCAGTTAAAACTTCTATATCAGCAGCATCGTAATTCTTTGACAAGAACAGCTTACCTCAGCAGGATTGCTTGTTTATGTTTATCAAATACAGCAACAAATGTATCACAAAACTGCAAAGGGAAGTTAATTACCAGGAATACTTATTAAAGAGAAGTAAATATTGCTTAGTCGAAATTTAATTAAAGTCATTTATTAATGATAATCTAATATTATCAGGCACAGGGTCTACTGTATGTTGATAAGAAACATGATCCATCCCCGCAGCAAGAGACTTTCCATTTTGAAGATTATTAATCATGTCTACGTTCAGTTCAAAACGTAGAAAATGGATTGAAGAAGTTTTTTCTTCTGTGCTTCGGTCTAGATCTTCATCAGCAATAGGTATGATGCGATCAAACCCATCCACTTTCATCCAAATCGCATTTTCAATACCGACCATGCTGGCTAGTTTTTCCTTACGTTCTTCTGGATCATCATATTCAAGCATAAACGTTGCTTTCCAGTTTGAACCATCTGGAATTAATGGATTATAGGTATCAAGCTCTTCCTGAATACCCATTGATTCAAAAATACGTTCTACGCGTAGCATTTCCTGAATTTGGTAGTGCATAGTCAGCCTGTCTTCAAAGTACAACGATGCATCTGGTCCAATTTGCAACCGCCTATTTGCCTTATGTTGCATAACCCTATCACGAAACTCTTTCCTAATTTCAGCATATTTTTCCAAAGAATAAAGATCGGCACGTTCTATTTTTTGCATATTTTAATATACTATTCAAATGCCATATGCATAACGTAACAGAGTAAATGGACTTTCTGCTTTTGATTCATCATTAAGTCCATTTTCAATTTGATGCCCAGCCATTGGACAGTCACTAATGTAATGATCAACATCACCTTGTTTAATTTTCTTTGTTATCGGCCTGCATATTTTCATTGAGATTTCATGGGTTTCATTTTTCACAGCGTAAGTGCCATCATGGCCAGAACAGCGAGCAATTATTTCAATACTGGTACCCGGTACTAATGCCAGCATATCTTTTGTTTTCATACCTATATTTTGTACACGCTGATGACATGGCACATGGTAAGCTACATTACCAAGTGTGTTTTTGAAATTAATTCTTAATTTTCCTGCTTTATGTCTCAATGCAAGATATTCGAACGGATCAAATATTGACTCTTTAACCCGTTTAACATCTTCATCTTTAGGAAACATGAGTGGAATTTCCTGTTTAAACATCAATACACAGGAAGGTACCGGTGCAACTATGTCCCAACCCTCATCAATCAGTTTTATTAATTCAGGAATATTAAAATCTTTCGCTCGCTCTACTGCCTCTAGATCGCCTAACTCCAGTTTGGGCATACCACAGCAGTGCTCCTTTTCAGTTAACCGGACAGGAATATTATTGTGTTCAAATATGGCAATCATATCGGCAACAACATCGGGAGCATTGCGATTACCATAGCAAGTGACAAATACAGCCACCTTACCAGTTGTATCTTGCGTAGGTTCTGCTTTCAACATAACTTCTTTTTGCCGTGCAAATTTTTTACGTAGATTATTACTATGAAATTCAGGCAGTTTGGCATCGGGATGTATGCCCATAGTCTTGCCTAATAGTTTTCTTGCTGGTTTATTATTGTTTATTACATTCACGCCTTGGGCAATGACCGGTATGCCCGCCAACTTACCAACAAGGTCGGTTGAAGTAAGTATTTTGTCTCTAAGTTTTGTTTTACCTTTCTTGTATTTAACCGCTTTGGCTTGCAACATCAAATGAGGGAAATCAACATTCCATTTGTGTGGTGGGACGTAGGGACATTTGGTCATGAAACACAAATCACAAAGATAACAATGATCAACAACTTGCCAATAATCCTCTTTTGCTACACCATCAATTTCTAAAGTCTCTGATGCATCAACTAAATCAAATAAAGTTGGAAATGTATTACAAAGGTTGACACAGCGGCGACAACCATGACAAATATTAAAAACTCTTTTTAGCTCTGCATTAAGCTTATCTTCACTAAAATATTCGGAATCTTTCCAATTAATCGGATGACGTGTTGGGGCATCCAGACTTCCCTCTCTTTCATGTTGTTTAGTAATCATTTGCCATATGTTAAGTTAAAAATTGTGTCCCTGAAAATAAGAACCGGGCATAGGCCCGGTTCTTTAATCCAAATTTTTCAAATAAACTAGCCGTCTAAACCATCAAGTGCCTTCTGAAAACGATTAGCATATGAACGTTCTGCCTTTGCTAATGTTTCGAACCAATCAGCAATTTCGTCATTTCCTTCTTCCCTGGCAGTTTTCGCCATACCCGGGTACATATCCGTGTATTCATAAGTTTCACCGGCAATCGCGGCTTTTAAATTATCTGAAGTTGGTCCAATAGGTAAATCAGTCGCCGGATCGCCTACTTCTTCCAGATATTCTAGATGACCATGTGCGTGACCAGTTTCACCTTCAGCCGTAGAGCGAAAAACTGCAGAAACATCATTATAGCCTTCAACATCGGCTTTTTGGGCAAAGTAAAGATAACGTCGAT
>CAZCXC010000089.1:0-1886 GCA_964502505.1 uncultured Enterobacteriaceae bacterium | reverse complement strand
GCTAGGTAATTTTTTTCGTGATGCGCGTAAGTATGTAAATGAATCAAAAGAAATTATTGGCATGGACATCAGTGAATATCTACGTTATGAAAAAGAATTATTGCCAGATCAAATTGAAATTGATCAGTTTAATTCGGCTGTAGATGTCATTCGCAACGATGTAGAGCGCTTGCGACAACGATTAAAACTATTTAACAGTAAATTACCCCTCGATACCTAATAAGTTTATGTTTAGATTGAGTGAAATTTATCGGCTTCTTACCATCCAGCGTATTTTAATCCGTCATGGTCTGGATGAATTTATTTTTGCAACACATTTGTTTCGTCCGGTTCGCTATCTTTTTTATTTATTTCCTTGGAACTGGTTTAGTCGCAATCGTGGGTCAAGGGCAGAACGCGTGCGCCATGCTCTGGAAGATCTTGGTCCTATATATGTGAAATTCGGACAAATCCTTTCTACACGACGCGATCTGTTACCGGAGGATATATCTACCGAATTGGCATTGTTACAGGATAAAGTACCTCCTTTCCCAGGACATGTAGCGCGTCGAATTATTGAAGAGGCCTATAATCAAAAACTCGAGAATGTATTTCTGGAGTTTGATGAATCTCCACTTGCCTCTGCATCAGTTGCTCAGGTTCACGCAGCGAAGTTAAAGAATGGCAAGGACATTATCGTCAAGGTCATAAGACCGGACATTGAAAAAAATATTCGCCGTGATTTGGGGCTACTTTATTTTCTTGCGGAAAAGGCTGATCGTCATTATTCGGAGCACCGGTCTCTTCGATTGACGGGAGTTATTGAAGAATTTGAGAAAACAATATTAGCTGAACTGGATCTTATGCGAGAGGCAGCAAATGCATCCCAACTACGCAGGAACTTCATTAAAGATGAAAAATATTATGTTCCTGAGATTGAGTGGGATTATACCAGTCGTAATGTGTTAGTGATGGAGCGAGTCTCTGGAATATCAGTAAGTGATATAGAGGGCTTGAAAAAAGCAGGCGTAGACCTTAAATGGCTGGCGGAGTATGGAGTTGAAGTCTTTTTTACACAGGTATTTCGCGACAGTTTTTTCCATGCGGACATGCATCCAGGCAATATTTTTGTGGCAATACCCGATGCCAATATACCAGCACGTGTAACAGTTGTTGATTTTGGCATTATGAGTTCCCTGACTGAATTTGATCAACGATATCTTGCTGAAAATTTTCTCGCATTTTTAAATCGTGATTATCAACGTGTTGCTGAACTTCATGTTGAATCCGGTTGGGTGCCTGAGGGCACGCGCGTGGATGAGTTTGAATTTGCAATTCGTACGGTTTGTGAACCACTTCTGGATAGACCGCTAAGAGAGATCTCCTTCGGTAATTTATTGTTTCGCCTGTTTCAAACAGCTCGCAGGTTTAACATCGAAATTATGCCGCAACTTGTCTTATTACAAAAAACCATAGTCAATGTTGAGGGAGTTGGTCGTCAGCTTTATCCTGAACTTGATCTATGGAAAACCGCACGACCACAATTGGAACGATGGATGAGTGAACGTGTCGGAGTACGTGGATTATTTAAAGGAACCAAAGAAAATCTACCGCGGTGGCTGGATCGCTTACCGGAGTTACCAAATAAGACAATTGATATTATTGATCGGTTAAGGGATGGACGCATTCAGGTGGAATGGAAATCACAAGAGTTTGATAAATTACGCAATGAAATGCGAATAAACAACCAACGCACAGTATTAGCCGTTATTGGTTCCAGTTTTATCATTTGTGCCGCTGTTATTTATGGATTAGATGGTTATGCACCTGTGATGATGGGAGGTGCACCCTGGTTAACATGGCTGTTTGGGGGTATTGGTTTGGGGTTGTTGTTTTTTTCAATGGGG
>CAZCXC010000088.1:0-5460 GCA_964502505.1 uncultured Enterobacteriaceae bacterium | reverse complement strand
GATGGGCGGATCACTGAGAACGATAAAGTTGTACCACAATTATATACCGCCGGTTGGATTAAGCGTGGTCCAACTGGCATTATCGGTACAAACCGAGCAGATAGTGTCGCTACAGTTAAATCACTCCTGGAAGATATAAATACTTTTGATTCAAACGAGGAAAAACAAGCGTCAAAATCAATTTATCCATTGTTAGATAAGCGTAATGTCCGTTACATTAACTTTAAAGAATGGAAACAGATAGATGCCAAAGAAATTGAAACTGGTAAACCTAAAGGAAAGCCCCGAGAAAAATTTACTTATGTGAATGAAATGCTTTCTGTTATTGATTAAATTTATTTCTGCAGTTCTTGTAATGTAATTCTACATTTTTTTTATTTCTTAAATAAATTAGATCAATATTTTTCGTAGTTGCGAACTCATGGCCTATGCCGGTATTATAACCGTTCATTGAATCTGGCTTTTCATTATAAGCCATTGATATAAAAGAATTTATTATTTGACAATACGCTAGCTATATCGTATTGTGCAATGCACAACACGATAAAATAACAATTATAAAAAATCTGTACGTTTTATCCAAACCAGCCATCGTATTTCAATAAACTATTATTAAATTGAACGTATGAGCGCAAATAAAAAAAACATAACTATGTATCAGGAAGTAACCTGCCCATTTTGCAGTTTGCTGTGTGATGACCTCGTTATTCAAAATGATACTGGCCATATTAAAATTAAAGAAAATGGCTGTGCTAAGGCAATTGCACAATACGAGCACTCACCAGAAGATAGACAACCATTGATTAAAGGAAAAAAAGCTTCAATAGATGATGCCATTGCACATGCTGGAAAATTACTTCGTCAAGCCAAACAACCTTTAATTGCTGGTCTGGGAACTGATGTCTCTGGCATGCGCGCAGTTATGCAACTGGCTGATAAAACTGGTGCTATCGTTGATCATATGCATAGTGAAGGTGCAATGCGTAATGTAAAGGTATTGCAAGATCATGGCTGGATGATGACAACACTTGCAGAGATTAAAAACCGAGCTGATTTAATAATTTTTGCTGGTACAAGCGGTATTGAGAATTATCCGCGATTTTTTGAACGTGCTATTTGGAATAAACATTCTCTATTCAATTCAAATACTAAGCAGCGAGAAATTATTTATATTGGTGATCAATTAGATACTTCAGCTGGAAAAAATCCAAAAGGTCATAGACCAACTTCTTTGGAATGCAAGCAAGAGCAAATTGGTGAAATCATTGCGTCTTTACATGCACTTATTGTCGGAAATAAATTACAACAATCTTCAATCGCCGGCATAAATCTTTCAACTTTAGAAAAGTTAGCAATGCGCATGAAATCTGCCAAATATGGTGTCATTGTATGGGCACCTGGTGAATTGAATTTTCCACATGCAGAGTTAACTATTCAAACGATATCTGGTGTCATAAAATATTTAAATAGAACCACTCGTTTTGCAGGGTTTACTTTAGGGGGCAATGATGGTGGTGTAAGCGCAGCAAATGTGAGTACCTGGCAGAGTGGTTATCCATTACGAGTCAATTTTTCAAATGGTTTTCCAGAATATGACCCGTATAAATATTCCACAAATAACGTATTAAAAAGAAAAGAAGTCGATACACTTGTCTGGATATCGAGCTTCAGTTCAAATATTTCACCACCAAGAGCGAAAATACCTACGATTATTTTAGCTACACCTGGAACAAAAACTGGTTTTAAGCCTGATGTATTTATTCCTGTGGGCACGCCTGGGGCTGATCATAAAGGGCACTTATTCCGCACAGATAATATTATTGCGCTACCGTTAAAACAAATTCGTGAAAGTGAATACTTAAGCGTTAAAATAATACTTGATTATATTTTAAAATCACTTTAGACAATTATTTATGTTGATTAAATTAACAAGTGGAACTGTTTACGATCCTGTACATGGCATTAACGGGAAACAGCGTGATATTTATATACGTGATGGGAAAATCACACGCAAACCGGCGGTTAATGTAAAAATTGATAAAATATATGACCTGCGTGGGAAGGTTGTAATGGCGGGTGCAATTGATATCCATACACATATCGGTGGGGGTAAAGTCAATATTGCCCGTGCCATGCTACCCGAAGATCATCGTGATGATCCTGTTGAAAAGACATCAATTACCCGATCAGGTTGTGGTCATGCAGCACCATCAACTCTCACTACAGGGTATCGTTATGCGGAAATGGGCTACACTGCATGCTTTGAACCTGCAATGTTGCCTATCAATGCACGCCAGGCACATATGGAGATGGCTGACATTCCAATTGTTGATAAAGGTGCATATGCCATGCTGGGCAATGATGATTTTTTCCTGCGCATGCTGTCAACAAAGAAAGATCAAGAAGCAATTAGCGATTATGTTGGTTGGATAATTAATGCTACACAGGCTATGGCTATTAAGGTAGTTAACCCAGGCGGGATCAGCGCCTTTAAATTCAACCAACGTAAACTTGACTTGGATGAAAAAAATAAACATTACGGCGTTACTCCGCGTGAAATATTAATCACACTTTCTCGTGCAGTACGGGAATTAGGCATTCCCCATCCACTACATGTACACGGCTGCAATCTTGGGGTGCCTGGTAATATGCAAACTACATTAGATACTATCACTGCAGTTGAAGGAATGCCGCTACATTTAACACATATACAATTTCATAGTTATGGTACAGAAGGTGATAAGAAATTTTCTTCTGGTGCTGCACAAATAGCAGAAGCTGTAAATGCAAACCCAAATATTTCAATTGACGTGGGACAAATCCTTTTTGGTCAAACTGTAACTACATCTGGTGATACCATGCTGCAATACGCTGGACACTGGCATGCTGATCCTAATAAATGGGTTGTTATGGACATTGAATGTGATGCTGGTTGTGGTGTTGTTCCATTTAAATACAGAGACAAAAGTTTCGTTAATGCATTACAGTGGGCTATTGGCTTAGAAATATTTTTACAAGTCAATGATCCTTGGCGAGTATTTCTAACAACTGATCATCCCAATGGAGCTCCTTTCACCAGTTACCCACATCTGATTCGCCTATTAATGGATCGTAGCTTTCGTAATGACATGCTATCAACAATTAATAAACAAGCGGCTACTGTGAGTATTCTAAGTAGTCTCGACAGGGAATATTCTCTCTATGAGATCGCTATTATGACGCGTGCTGCACCTGCTCGTAGTTTGGGCTTAAAAAATCGCGGCCATCTTGGTGCGGGAGCAATGGCTGACATTACAATCTATGACGACATTGGAAACAAAGAAAAAATGTTTTCTAAACCTGCCTATGTTTTTAAAGATGGTGAATTAATTGTACGGAATGGAAAAATCGTAAAAGTCATCAATGGTAATACACATACCTTACGCCCTGAATATGATAAAAGTATTGAACGTTCTCTAAAAAAATATTTTGATAAATATCAAACGATCAAACTTGGTAATTTTAAAATTGATGATGATGAAATACTTGAACATGGCAACAATAAGATCATAATTCAACCCTGCACATAATATCTAAAATATGAAAATTAACGGCGTCAATATTGATGATACATTTGCAGAAGCTTTTCCAATGAAAGCTACAAGAATCATTGTTACTGCAATGACATTGAAATGGGCCTATAGAGCTGCAAATTCATTAACAGGTTTTGCATCATCAGTAATTGCATGTGGATGTGAAGCAGATATTGAAAAAGAACTTAGCCCATCTGAAACGCCTGATGGAAGACCTGGCATATCTGTAATGGTCTTTGCCATGTCAACTAAAGATTTAGAAGAACAAGTTCCACGACGCGTCGGGCAATCAGTTATGACTTGTGCAACGAGTGCTTGTTATGCAGGTCTCCATAGTGATGAAATGATACCTTTAGGTAAAAACCTGCGTTTTTTTGGTGATGGATATCAAATTTCAAAAACTATCAATGGACGTCGCTATTGGCGGATACCTGTCATGCATGGTGAGTTTGTCTGTGAAGAATCAACCGGTGTTACAAAAGCAATTGGTGGTGGTAATTTTCTAATCATGGGGAAAACAGCGCGTCATGCACTGACAGCCTGCGAACAAGCAATAAAAGAAATTCAAAAAGTTACAGGTGTCATTACTGCTTTCCCTGGTGGTATTGTTGGTTCTGGATCAAAAGTTGGATCAAAATATAAGTTTCTATCCGCATCAACATATGAAGCCTATTGTCCAACATTAAAAGGGCAAGTAGATACTAAACTGGATGAAAATGTCGGTTCTGTATTAGAAATTGTTATAGATGGCTTAAATGAAGATGTAATCAAGGAAGCAATGCGCGTAGGTATAAAAGCAGTGTGCTCCTATGGTCCAAAAAAAGGTATTTACCGAATTAGTGCAGGGAATTATGGCGGGCATTTAGGTATCTACCATTTCCATCTCAAAGATATACTGTCATGAGCGCATTTATATTTAATTTGAAAACTACTCTCAAATTTACTTTGGATGTGTCTCCTATTACGCCTGATAACCTTAAAAGGAAAACGAATGTACAAATTAAAAAAATAAAGCTCAATTATGGAAAGCAATCATTAACTGTAAATGATCTATTCACTGTGACAGGTAAAAATTCAAATGATATCGTTATTAAAGGAAGTAGTGAAAAATTAACCTATATTGGACATGGCATGTCGTTCGGCACTATTAAAGTATGCGGTGATGTTGGTGATTTTGTAGGCCAGCATATGCAAGGTGGCCATATTAAGATTGAAGGGAATGCAGGTGCCTGGGTAGGTAATAGTATGACAGGTGGCCAAATTGAAGTAGATGGAGATGTTGGTGATTATCTTGGTGCTGGTCTTCCAGGTGCACCTTACGGTATGTCAGACGGGCTTATTTTAATTTCTGGCAATGCAGGTGATCGTGTTGGTGATCGACTTCGACGCGGATACATCATAATATGCGGGAAAGCTGGTGATTATTGTGGTAGCCGGATGGTGGCCGGGACCATTATTGTTCTTGACAAGGCCGGGAAATACCCCGGATTTGGTATGAAAAGAGGAACGATAATAATGGCGAAAAAACCAAGGCATATCGCTGCAACTTTCAAAAGTTGCGGTAATTTGAAGATGCAATTTTTACGCCTCCTCTTTAAAAAACTATCAGAACTAGGTCATCAATTTTCATTTTTTGAAAAATATGGACCAGAAACACATCGCTTTGCAGGCGATCTTGCGAGTAATGGCAAAGGTGAGATATTGATATTGCAAACCATAAATACTAGATAAACATTTAACCATGAAACGTACACGGGGTAAAAGAGGCAGAGTAGAAGGCCGTACTACCCCACATAAAGCATTAGCAGAAATCCGAGCTCTATTGGACGATGAACCCCGCACACGTGATATGTTGATTGAACATCTACATAAAATCCAGGATAAGTAT
>CAZCXC010000087.1:0-7700 GCA_964502505.1 uncultured Enterobacteriaceae bacterium | reverse complement strand
CTGGCGATTTATTTAAAAGAAAAAGCCTCGTTATTAACACTATTGGATAGAAAATTTGATTTACTCATACAATTAGCACCTGCATTTATACTAGGGATACGTTTAAATATTTTAAAGCCAGTACCAGTATTCATTGGCATGTTGGCAGGAGTTATCGTTTCCCTGGTGCTTGCTTATGGTGATTTTAATTTTGTAATTGCTGGAAAAATTGCTGGAATACATCCAGGTCTATTTGGCCTGGCCATTAATTTAGGAATTGCTGTTTTTGGGTCAATATTATCTACCAAGAATTTTCGTAATCTATCTCAATTATAAAAGCATGATCTTAATATTAATTGGATTTTGGTTCTTTATATAATAAATATTATGGCGAAACCGAAAAAAACTTGCGCGAGTCACTTAAAACAGCAGAGATTATGTCTCCCTGCGTGTTATGGATTGATGAAATAGAATAAGGGATCAGTGTTGCAGATAATGACGGGGGTACATCAGCTCGAATACTGGGTACTTTGCTGACCTGGATGGCAGAGAATAAGGTTAGCGTGTTTATTGTGGCAACGGCCAATGATATTGAATCGTTACCTCCGGAATTGATACGCAAGGGGCGTCTCGATGAAATCTTTTTTGTCGATCTTCCAGATGATGAAACACGAAAACTTATTTTTTCCATTCACCTGAAAAAACGTGAACAGGATATGTCTTCATTTAACCTTGATAAACTTGTTGAACACATTAGTGGCTTTTCAGGTTCAGAAATAGAACAGGCTGTGGTGTCGGCACTTTACACGGCCCATGCACAAAAAAGCCAGTTAACAGACAAAATAATAATTGAAGAATTGTCGCGTACCCGACCACTATCAGTCGTGATGGCTGAACGAATTAATAATTTGCGTGTATGGGCGAGAGACAGAACAGTATTAGCGAATTAATCACTGACAATAAATTTTCCGAAGGCCCGGCTACCACTACCTGAGTCAATTTCATTGATAACTTTCAGGCTTTTTGCATCTATCACAGAAACAGTATCGTCGAACCAGTTTGCTACATATATATAATCATTATATATATCTACACCTTCCGGGTATTCTCCTACTTCAATTTTTTCTATTTCTTTAAAGGCATCCAAATCAATTACAGAAACGGTACCGTCTTTCTGGTTGGTGACAAACAAACGGTTTTCCGGCAATTTATGAGCGATGGCATAGGGGAACAGACCCACTTTTACTGTATTGATTACTGAATTTATTCCGGTGTCAATAATACTGATATCGCCACTTTGAACATTGGCAACAAATACTTGATTACCAGAATCAGAAACTGTTACGCCAAAAGGTGCTTTACCCACAGGAATGGTAAACAGTACCTCATGGTTCATACTGTCGATGACCATAAGATTATTATCATCGCGATTGGCAACGTAAATTTTCTTTCCATCAGGTGCTATGGCAATACCTGAAGGAGAGCGCCCAACAGGAATGCTTGCTACGATTTCCAGTTGTTTCGCATCCAGTACAAATAATGCATTTTTGTACCAATCTGCAATATATAAATAATTACTATCGGGGCTAAGTGCGATACCCACCGGGCCTTCACCCACGGGAACAGTTTTGATAACACTTCTATTCTTCGTATTAATAACTGAAATGTCTTTGCTTTCCGGGTTTGAAACGTAAACACGGCTATCTATATGACTGACGGCAATACCGGCTGGCCGGTGACCGACTGGGATGGTTGCGATCAGCGTCTGTTGTTCGATATCAATTATCGACAGACTATCTGCACCTTGGTTGGTGATATAGGCGTAAGTACCTGCTTGTACGGGAGAATGACAGAGGAGAAATATACCAAAGAGAAAATGTTGTCCGGATTTCATCAGGATGATAATAAAACAGGATGCTCATGAATGTTTATATTGATCATCCTGTTTCAAAACAAGTTAGATTTAAAATTATTCGGCTAATATCTTAATATTTTCCAACCCTGATTTATAAAGATCAGTGATAATTTTTTTACCTGCTTCATCAGTTTGATCAGGTGGTGGGTTTGGTCCAGGGAAAGAGCGATAAAATGCCCCTTTCCATATGACAACAGAACCACCACTGTCACTGGATTTAATCATCAGGGTAGACCCATGAGTATCAATAGGCATGGCTTTGGCATTTTTTTCAATCATCATGTATTGGATCTTGAAATTTTCAGGATCATATTTAACAAGCTTTTCTTTTACTTGTTCACCATTTTCAAGAGTAATGGTTCTTATAGACTCTGGTTGTGATCCATTATCACTCTCACAAGCTGTAATGCTTGGGTTCCAGACTTTAATGCTGCAATAATCTGCAATTATTTCCCATACCTTGTCCGGTGAAGCATTGATCTCGATTTCTTCGACAACTTTTTGTCTTGATGGACCATGGGCAAGAGTTAATAAAGGAATCATAGATATAAATACAACAAAGGGTTTTATTATTTTCAACATACTAGTTACTCCAATACAATTTTTCTGGTTGTTATGACTATGAACAGGTGAATTAGACTCTAATGCAATAATTGTTATTATTCTAATTTGATAAAAATTGCTGTGCCAATCATAAGTACTATATACAGATAAATCTATCAAGTTAATAGGATAGCCGATTAGTTAGTTTTTCATAATATGTCTGTTACAGGGTCAGATTAGGATATCGTTGACTGCCCCTATCTAGTTGTATTAACAGACTATGACTCAGTTCACACTATTGGTTCAATTTTGATGCAACTTAAGATATATACTGTGTGTCATAATCTCATATTCTAAAAAATATCGCTGCAAGGAGTGGAAAAATGCAATATATATTAAAGACGCTGGCTATCGTAATAGTGCTCAGTTTTTCAGTTTCAGGCTTTGCAAAAGACAAAAATGAAAAAGGACAGCATAAAGGTCCTGAAACTTCAGTGGAACACAAAAGTGAAGCGGGGGTAGAGCATGGTGAAGCTTATGCCGGCACCAAGGAAAAGAAAGAAAAGGAAGATAAAGTAAAAGAGGAAAAGGACAAGAAAGAAAAGAAAGATAAGGACAAGAAAGAGAAAAAAGCTAAGAAGGGTAAATAATCTCTTCTACCATGATATTATTTAAATACAAATACAGCGAGGTGGTTCAAATGCGTGTACTGATTTCTATAATGTTGGGATCAATCCTGATGTCATCGAGTTTAGCTTATGCGGATGACGCAGCTACTGCAATCGTCCGGGCGGGTGTCAGTGCGGCTTTTGAAGAGGCCGAAAAACAGGTCATCTATCGGTATTTTGATGGATATGTCAAAGACAAGGGTGATTATGCTCAGGATCATGATCATGACTACGATGGCCATAAATCGAAATATAAGAAAGGTAAAAAGAAAAAAGGTCTACCGCCAGGTATTGCTATGAAATTGGAGCGTGGCGGCACACTGCCCCCAGGTATAGCCAAGCGGTATTTACCGGATGATCTCGATCACAAGTTACCGCCAGCACCACATGGGTACGAGCGTAGAATAGTCGATAACGATGTGCTCCTGGTAGAGGCTGATACAGGCAAAATAGCTGACATCTTGACCGATGTACTTTTAGGGGAGTAATAGAGTAGATGAGCAATGCAACGTACCTGCATCGAATGGTCTATGCAATCACTATTATTTTAGGCATTGGGATTGCTACTTATGCACAAGCAGAGTCCGAAGATTCCTATGAAGAAGACAGTATCATGGATGAAGCCACCGGTTTTTTCGGTGAAGGTGCAGAAGGTCTGGCAGAAGTCATAGAAAAGATATTTGAGGAACATGGTCGGCCTAATGCGTATATCAAAGGTTCTGAGGCCAGCGGGGCGATAATTATCGGTGCACGCTATGGAGATGGCACTCTGTTCAGTAAGAGTGGTGGTGCGACAAAGGTGCATTGGACAGGTCCTTCCATAGGTTTTGATGCCGGCGGTAATTTGTCCAAGGTCTTTGTATTAATCTATAACCTGCCAAGTCATGCAACAATATTTCAACGTTTTCCAGCGATAGATGGGAGTTTCTATTATATCGGTGGGGTCGGAGCAAATTATCATCAGGTTGATAACATTGTCCTTGCACCTATACGCCTTGGTGTTGGATTCAGGGCAGGTGTAAATGTTGGCTATATGAGTTACTCGCGTGAAAAGACCTGGAACCCATTTTAAGATTATAGTTAACTTTTCAATCTTATTGAATTAGTCTGTTTTTAATAAGAAGGGAAGTTAGAAGGCTGTTTGCCATTCCCATTCAGTTGTTTTTCTGGCAATCTAATCGTCTATGCCAATAGAAAATATCTTTTTCAACTCATTTATAAAAATTGGATTGGGCATATGTATTTTTCTTTTTGTGTTCGCATTCATTACATATAAACTTGTTGTAATTCCTGGCAAACAAGTGCTAATTCCGATTGAAAAGCAAAGTGACAAACTAGCAGAATTAGCAAAACAACTTCAACACCATGTCTGGGTATTATCGGAAGACATTGGGGAACGTCACTATGAGTTACCAGAGTCTATGGAAAAGACGGTGAGTTATATAAAACAGGAATTTCGAAATTCTGGTTTTAATCCCCAACTACAGGTATTTGGTAATCAAGCTTTTTGCAACGTCATAACCGAAATAACAGGAACAAATAAAAAAAATGAAATTATAATTATTGGTGCGCATTATGACAGTGTGTGGTTATCACCTGGTGCTGATGATAATGCCTCGGGTATAGCAGGTCTTTTGGAGATAGCTGGAACTTTAGCTTCAAATAATTATTTAAGGACCATTCGTTTTGTTGCATTTGCAAATGAAGAGTATCCATTTTCAGGGACTGAGAATATGGGTAGTCGCATTTACGCGCGATCCGTGGCAGAAAAAAATGAAACCATAATAGGGATGTTCTCACTGGAGATGCTGGGTTTTTATTCTGATAAAGCGGGTAGTCAAAAATATCCAGCAGGAGCTGGTTGGTTTTATCCAGATACTGCTAATTTTATTGCACTTATTGGTAATTTGTACTCACGTTCATTACTTGTGGATGCAATTAATTATTATAATAGTGTATCGGTTCCTGTACAGGGGTTGGTAGCACCCGAATTTCTAGTCCCAGATATCAGTCGTTCTGATCATGCTTCATTTTGGGAAATAGGGTACCCGGCCGTTATGATCACTGATACCGCAAATTTTAGGAATATAAATTATCATACAGTTGGTGACAGGATAGAAACATTGGACTTCAAGCGTATGGCAGGCGTTGTTTCAGGTTTAAGTATAATGATAGAGAATCTGGCAAATACAAATTAATATTTTTTGACTTTCCAGTTATAGTACCCGTTCAATAATAAAATTAGATTTTGCAATTGCCTGAGGGAGGACATTGAAGTAATGAAAATAGTGCTAGCACCAGATTCATTTAAAGGCAATTTAACATCTTTACAGGTCGCTGCGGCACTTGAAAAGGGTATTCGCCGCGTATTACCCAATGCTCAATGTATTAAAGTACCTATGGCAGATGGAGGTGAAGGTACTGTTCAATCACTGGTTGATGGAGAAGGTGGAAAATTTGTTCGCAAAAAAGTTACTGGTCCTGCAGGCAAACCTGTTACGGCAAGATATGGTTTATTAGCAGATGGTAAAACAGCAGTGATAGAAATGGCAGAAGCTTCAGGTTTGCCTTATGTAAAAGGAAAAGAAAAAAATCCAATGAAGACAACTTCCTATGGAACAGGTGAGCTTATATTAGATGCAATTAATAAAGGTGCAGAAAAAATCATTATTGGTATTGGTGGATCTGCAACGACAGATGGTGGAACGGGAATGGCCCAGGCCCTTGGTATTAAATTTTTAGATAAAAATGGAAAAGAAATAAAAGAATACGGCGCAGGTGGCATGCTGAATAAAATCGCAAAGATTGATATGAGCGGTATTGATGCAAGAATAAATAAAACCAAGATCATCGTTGCCAGTGATGTGGGAAACCCTTTATACGGCAAAAAAGGTGCAGCATATGTGTTTGGGCCGCAAAAAGGTGCAACGTCAACCATGGTGAAAACATTGGATGCTAATCTTAAGTATTTTGGAAACCTTCTTAAGAAAGATTTAGGCAAAGATGTAAGAACGTTAAAAGGCGCAGGTGCAGCGGGTGGTTTAGGTGCTGGTTTAGTTGCTTTTACCGGGGCTAAACTAAAAAGTGGTATTGATATAGTAGTTGATGCAACCAGGTTAAAAAAACATCTGAAAGATGCTGATCTTGTTATTACAGGTGAGGGTCGTGTTGATTCGCAAACTGCCTTTGGAAAAACACCCGCTGGTGTTGCCAAGGTAGCAAAAAAATTTAAAGTTCCAACAATAGCTATTGGTGGCGGTATATCTGATGATGCACGAGAAGTTTTTACACACGGTATTGATGGTTTGGCCAGCGCCTGCGCCAGAGATATGACTTTAGAGGATGCAATTAATAATTCAAAGGACCATTTAGCAAATGCTGCTGAACGTGTAATAAGACTAGTGCTAATTGGGAAAAAACTCTCTAAATTAAAATAACACTGAATGTAATAATTGGATTGATCTGGGGATAGGGCATTCCCGTTTTTACATGCTAACTAAAATGAATTTTTCTAAATTTACTTCTCGTTTTACCAATCAATCAGGGATTGTCCAGCTTATGGATGATCTTGGTAACGCACTGGCGGGCAATGAAGAAATATTAATGCTCGGCGGCGGGAACCCAAGCCACATCCCACAAGTACAACAATTTTTCCATGAACGTATGCAGCGAATTCTGGATAATCCTGCTGAATTTACTCATATTATTGGTAATTATGATTCGCCGCAGGGAGAGAAACAGTTTATTCATGCTTTGGCAAGTTTACTGGGCAATGAATACGGCTGGAAAATAGGGCCTGAAAATATCGCTTTAACTGCAGGGAGTCAGCCAGGCTTTTTTCTTTTATTTAATATGTTTGGCGGGGAATATGCTGATGGAAATAAAAAGAAAATTCTTCTGCCGTTGACACCTGAATATATTGGATACACGGATGTTGGTTTAAGTGAAAATTTATTTACTGCATATCGACCATTAATTGAAAAGATTGACAAACATACATTTAAATACCATATAAATTTTGACGAGCTAAAGATTACTGAGGAAATTGGTGCCATTTGTGTATCACGACCAACAAACCCAACAGGCAATGTATTAACTGACCAGGAGTTGACCCACCTTCTTGAGATGTCAAAAAAACATAAAATACCTCTAATTATTGACAATGCTTATGGTACGCCTTTTCCCAATATTGTTTTTACAAAGATTAGTCCGGTTTGGACTGAAAATACTATTGTTTGTATGAGTCTCTCCAAAATCGGATTGCCTGGCGCAAGGACAGGAATAATAATTGCACAGGAAGAAGTAATAAGAGCAATTACAAGTATTAATGCAATTATCAATCTCGCATTAGGCAGCTTTGGGCCGGCACTTGCATTGGACTTGGTAACTAGTGGAGAAATTATCAGGTTAAGTAATACAGTTATAAAACCTTACTACCAACAAAAAGTAGAACAGGCAATTTCACTGCTTCATAAGGAACTCAATGGCGTTGATTATTTTATTCACAAATCAGAGGGAGCAATATTCCTTTGGTTGTGGCTACCTGATTTACCAATCAGTAGTGAGGTACTTTATGAACGGTTAAAAAATAGAGG
>CAZCXC010000086.1:0-6039 GCA_964502505.1 uncultured Enterobacteriaceae bacterium | reverse complement strand
GGATTTGCTCCTGTGCCAAAGCCAATCGCTTTTCTTCAAGTTGTAATCGTTTCTTGGCAAGTCGTTCTTCCGTTACCTTTCTGCGCCGTTCTGCCATCCGATCTGCCTGATTAATAACAGAATACCTGTCTGGGTCAACATTGTCGTCAGCATAGATATCGATATTGATTTCCCGCGTATCAGTTATTGTAATGTCCCCGGCAGGTAGTACGTCACTAAAATGAACAAGACCCTCTTCGTCTGTCCATTGGTAGACCTTGCCTGCCGTTGCATTCTGGCTTGCAAGGATTACCAAGGGTAGGATGAAACAGGAAAAAAGCGAATTTCTGATGTTCATAGACAAGTTGTGATTCAATTTAAGCAATCTGTGCATTTATTATAGACAAATTATTGTCAAATAGTTGCATACTCCCTTGATCAATACCTTCTCATCTTGATATTGAATTCGTAAAATGTGTTAAAGCCATCGCTGGCCATTGGGAGGAATCATTATGAATGAACACGATCTTCAATCTGAGGATTCACTTTTCTCTGATCCAGAGCCCTGGGAATCCTGGGAAACCGCACTGGTCTTGTGGTGCATCAGTATCGGTATTGTTGGATTAGTAGTCCTCGGCTGGCTGGTGAATACTCTCATCCTGTCTTAACGGTCTAGCCCAATGCACACGGTACTTGAATTAGTTATATCACATAACGGCCGTGACTGGGTCGCAGATGGTTTAACCAAGCCATTTCATGGAAAAGATCTTCGTCTCCTGGAAGAGCAAATTAGCAAAGCAATCAAAACAAATCACCAATTTGATAACGATAATGCAGTACTTGTAACTCTTCGATTTGATATGGACTGTATCCCTAAATGGTTACACCAATATCAGTCTCATTATTTCAACTACAGCTTTACTGTTTACAAACAAGTACCGAATTAATCCCTATGGCAACAACTAATCGTAAATGGACTGACGGCATGTTAAACACCGAGGACTGGTGGGCCGTATGGCTTGGGCTCATTATGTTCTTTGCTGGTTTAATGACGATTTGGGGGATCGATCTGGTCGGTTGGATGACTAAGTTAAAGACCTGGGAATTCACACATCTGATTAATGATTTTTCCTGGACTAATGTATTAAAACCGGCAAGCAAAACCTATAACGAACTCCATCCCCTGCTATCTCTATTTATGACTTATATTGTGTTTACGGTACTTACTGCAATCGGCGCTTATTTTCAACGACTGGACGTAAAACAGTTCGTTAAAGGCTTTACAATTTTATTTTTAATTACCTGGGTGTGTTGGATCATTGGCCATGAGGCCCACTTCAAGGCAGTGGATGCCGTTATCAAAGGTAAAAATTATTTTGAAATCTATGATTTATCCTGGGGGCTGCAACTTGGTGGTGGGTTTTCCTACATGTTGGCTCTAGCAATTGGATTGGTTATTGGTAATATTTTTAAAGGCCTTGCACATTTTTTGAAAGAAGCAGCTAAACCAGAATGGTTTATTAAAACAGCAATTGTTTATCTTGGAATAAAACTTGGTGTGATGTCGATGAAGGCAACTGGGTTTGTGTTAGAACTTGCATTGACCGGTGCCGCAGCGACCTTTGTTGCCTACATGTTGTTCTGGCCAATTATATACGCAATGGCGAGACGCATTTTCAAATTACCACGGGATGTTTCTGCTGTGTTGTCTTCTGGTATATCGGTATGTGGTGTCTCAGCATCTATAGCAACGGCTGGAGCAATCCGTGCAAAGCCCATCTTACCGATTGCAGTTTCCATGTTAATTGTGATCTTTGCCATGATCGAATTGATTGTTTTACCGGGTGTCTACTCAACATTTGCACCCAATCAACCCATTGTTAATGGTGCTGCGATGGGAATGACAGTAAAAACAGATGGTGCAGATGCCGCTGCTGGTGCGATCCTTGATGAGTTAATGGTTTCTCAACACTTAAGTAAAACGGGTGAGGAATGGGAAGAAGGTTGGATATTGAGTACCGCTCTCCTGACTAAAATCTGGATTGATGTTTTCATCGGTATTTGGGCATTCCTACTTGCACTAATTTGGTTGTACAAGGTTGAAGAGCGTTCAAATGGAACATCCGTAGGATTATCTGAAATCTGGTTTCGATTTCCAAAGTTTGTAATTGGTTATTTCATTGCCTGGTTTACCTATGTAGCGATCGCCATCTGGCTGCCAGATCAGATTGATGCTGCAAAACAAGGTGCAGATATTGTACAAAGTCCAATGCGGAAAATGATGTTTATGCTGACCTTTGTCAGCATCGGTGTAATAACTGATTTCAGTAAAATGAAAGGTATGGGACGTTTGGCATTACTCTATGCGATTTCCCTCTTTCTGATAATAGCCCCTATCGCCTACATTGTTGCTTACCTTTTTCATCACGGTATGATGCCACCATTGGTAACATCTTAATAAGAATGTAACAGGCATAATGAATTGCTAGAGCACCCCAAAATAGGTAAATATTGCAGTGCAAATCTATTAATTATTTTTTATTGCAAGTTAAATTTAAAAACCTTAAAAGACAGGTATGCTAATTTCCACCTAAAGTTTTTATAACTTTATCACTTGAAGTATCTTCTTTATTGGCTGCTTCATCTTTTTCTGCTGTTTCTTTAGCCCATTTTTTTACATCGCCCCATACTCCGCCAGATGATTCTTCTTCATCCTCAGATGACTCTTCTTCACCTTCAACAGTAGCCGCTGTTTTAGTATCCTCAGCTGATTCACTCGTCAAGCTGGGTTTTTCTTGTTCTTCATATTTAGTTTGTAATGTTTGTTGTGCTGCTAACAATTTTTCTGATTCAGGTTGAATAGAGTCCGCCTTTCTTAAATATCTTTTAGCCTGGCCTAATTTGTTTGCTTCCATTGCCCTATAGGCCAGTGATATATATTTATCTGAGATCAATCGGATACCTTGTTTAGCTTCCTCATTGTTTTCATCAATTTTTAATATGGTCGAGTATTTGTCAAAGGCATTATTTTCTTTCGGATTAGTTAATCTTAGTGCCTCGATATCTTCTCCAGCTAATGCGAGTAATTCCTGTATATTTTGCTGATCTTCCGATACTATTACTTCTTCCATCATTGTTTCTTCAGGTTCAAATATTTCCTGAGGAGGTTCTTCAATCACCTCTGATAATTCATGGACAACTGCGGAGGGTTCTTTTTTTACCGGTGTTTTATTATCATCACTGAAAAGAAAAACCACGCCTATAATAATTAATAGACTTGCTGCAACACCCCCTATAAGTAATTTACGGTTGCCTGTAGAAGAAGTTGTACCCTGTGGTGTAATTGGTACTGTTTTATCATCTGATGCTATTTTTTCAGTTGTTTCTACCATTCCCTCTGATAACTGAATTGTTTCTTCTGCTTGTTGTTCTATTTTTACTGTCGCAACATCATCTGTATCTTCCGTTTTAGACTCGGGCACTGGAACTGTTTCTATATCATCTTGACTAACACCAAATTCTTTTTGCCATTCTGCTATCGTTTGAGGACGGTCCTGTATTTTAAATGCCAAGGCATGATCAATTGCTATCAGGAATTTATCTGAATAATTACCTTCAGTCATTTTGGTTATAGATAAATAGGCATCTTTTTCATCGTGGACGATCGTTTCACTGCGATCGATAGCGGCAAGTGGCATCTCTCCCGTTACTGCTTTATATAACGTTGCCCCCATACCATAGATGTCAGTCCACGGCCCTTGTCGATCACTCTTACCCGTATATTGTTCGATTGGCGCATAGCCAGGAGAAACAAAATTAGTCAATGTTTGAGGTTCTACATTACCCTCGCCCCTTGGATTACGCGTTTGCCGAGCTGAACCGAAATCCAATAATACCGGGCTACCATCCTTGCGAATAAATATGTTTCCAGGCTTGATATCGCGATGAATAAACCCCTTTTCATGCATGGTCTCCAGACCGCTTAATAGAGGTATTAATATCTTCATCAATTCATCTTCCCTTAATGTTTTTCGACTCTTTAATATCCCTTGCAGATCTTTGCCGACTTCGTAGTTCATCACCATATAGGCTGTATTATTCATCTCAAAAACATTAAAAACACTTACAAGATTTGGGTGCACAAATTTGGTGAGCGTTCTTGCTTCACTAATAAATCGTTTCAATCCCCATTCAAAGTCTTCTTTTTGTTCTGAAGACATTGGTTGAATGGTTAGATCAGAGTTTCTGTATGAAAATTGCCCTGGTAAATACTCCTTGATAGCCACCTGACGATCCAGATTTTTATCATGCGCAAGATAGGTCATGCCAAACGCCCCCTGTCCCAAAACCTGTTCTACTTTGTACCAATGTAGTTCATAATCATTGGGTAACGCATTTTTATAAGTTTTCTGATTCATTTATCTTTCTATTTTTATTCCATTGCTAATACTAGATTGTTTTTCATTATAAAAACAGTACTCAAAAGATATAAGCCTTCATACAACTTTTTAGTTAATTGTAAAGACGGGGTACTATTACAGACCTGATGACTAATGACCCATTAATAAGAGAACTGCTTGAAATTGATCAACGTCATATCTGGCATCCTTACAGTTCCATGAATTCAGATTTACCGGTTTACCCTGTCAAATCAGCAAAAGGTGTTTATTTAACGTTGGCTGATGGACGAAAATTGATTGATGGTATGGCATCCTGGTGGTCTGCCATTCACGGCTATAATCATCCTGCTATGAATAGTGCACTTGAAAACCAGTTACAGAATATGGCCCATGTGATGTTTGGTGGATTAACACATTTTCCCGCTATCAACCTGACACAACAGTTAATCAAGATTACTCCTGAACCATTACAAAGCGTGTTTTATTCAGATTCCGGTTCAGTGGCCATTGAAGTCGCCATGAAAATGGCTATTCAATACTGGCATTCACATGGCCAGACTGAGCGTCAACGATTTATCACCCTACGTTCCGGTTATCACGGCGATACATTGGGTGCTATGTCAGTGTGTGATCCAGTCGCTGGTATGCATACACTATTTAACAAGATCTTGCCGCAACAAATTTTTGTTGATAAACCTCAATGCCGCTTTGGACAACCCTGTACAGATGATGATATTACCCCATTGGAACAGGCACTAAAAAATAATAAAGATGTTGCTGCCTTAATTATGGAACCGATTGTTCAAGGTGCTGGTGGTATGTGGTTTTATTCAGCTGAATACCTGAAAAAAGCGCGCAAGTTATGTGACCAACATGATGTATTACTGATATTGGATGAAATAGCCACTGGCTTTGGACGTACAGGAAAATTATTTGCCTGTGAACATGCCGAGATAGAGCCAGATATTATGTGCCTTGGTAAGGCCTTAACGGGTGGTTACCTGACGTTGGCAGCTACATTGACCACAAAAATAATTAGTGATGCTATTGATCAAGGACAACCAGGTGTTTTTATGCATGGCCCAACATTCATGGCCAACCCCCTGGCCTGCACCGCAGCATTAACCAGTCTTCTATTGTTACAAGAATCAAAATGGCAGGAAAATGTTCTTCGAATTCAAAAAGAATTAGAAAAGGGACTAGCTCCCTGTAATGAACTTGGTAATGTAAAAGAAGTTCGTGTTCTCGGTGCTATTGGTGTTGTAGAAATGAACAACCCAGTTAACATGAAAACAATCAGTGAGTCTTTTGTTAAGGCAGGTGTCTGGATACGACCGTTTGGAAAACCGTATATTGATGTAATAGCAGATGGTGATGGCGATTTATATTGTGTAATTTAATAGATCGGCATGAAGTGTTGTAACTGTTTTAGATAAATCACTTCAGATGATATTCTGATAAAGTAGAAACCATTGCCTGGGTTAATAATGCAAGTTGTTCATTCTCTATAACATAAGGGGGCATTAAGTAAACTAATTTTCCAAACGGTCGTATCCAGACACCTGCCTTAACAAAAGACTCACTGATTGTTTTCATGTTAACTGGGTCGTTCATTTCTACAACACCAATAGCACCGAGAACACGAACTTCTTTTACATTA
>CAZCXC010000085.1:0-8546 GCA_964502505.1 uncultured Enterobacteriaceae bacterium | reverse complement strand
AAAATCACGGATATGAAGATGTTTCAACATGTGGGCTAACCCCATAATATAATTACCTCAATTAATTAAGTCGCACGGATAAACTGCAATAGTAAGTTTGTTATTATGTTGCCTACAGGTGGGGATTAGTTTTGTGAATTCAAGGCTGAGCCCAGCATCTTCGCTGTAATATCGACGATAGGAATAACACGCTCATAGTGCATACGGGTTGGACCAATAATACCGAGCACGCCCAATACTTGCCCATTTACTTCATAAGGTGACATAACTACACTGCAATTATCAAGGACATCATAACCTGACTCTTCACCAATAAAGATCTGGACACCTTTCGCATTTATCGATTGTTCCAATAAATGCAGTATATCCCGCTTGCGATTGAAGCTATCAAATAACTTCTTTAACCGTTCAACATCACAAAGTTCCGCCACATCCATTAAATTGGTTTGTCCTGTAATGACACAATCATCTTTATTTTCATTGGCAGCAAAAGCCTGTTGCGCCATTTCAATAGCTGATTGCATCAGTTGATTGGCGTTATCTTTCATTCTTTCAAGTTCTTTTAATAATTCAGCCCGGATAGAGGGTAGATCTTTGCCAGCAAACATATTATTTAAGTAATTTGATGCCTGTTGCAGCTCAGAAGCAGTATAGGCCCTGGCTGTATGAATGATGCGATTTTGAATTTCCTGCTCACTAATCACCAAAATGACAAGAATCCGATTATCCGACAGTGAAACGAATTCAACTTGCTTCAAGGCCTTGTGTTCGGTGCGTGGCAGCATGACCACACTGGCCAACTGGGTAATATCCGATAGCATCCCGGATGTGCGCTGTAGTAATGATTGCATACCCTGTCTCGGATTCAATTCCTTAGCGATCCTTTCTACTTCATTACTATCGAGCTCATTCACACGTAACAAACTATCAACAAACAGCCGATAACCTTTAACAGTGGGAATACGGCCAGCAGAGGTATGAGGTGAATGTAACAATCCTGCGTCTTCTAGATCAGCCATGACATTACGTATCGTCGCCGGACTTAATTCGATATCGGTATCCCGCGCCAGTGTACGTGATCCTACTGGTTGACCATCAAAAATAAAATGTTCGACCAGCGACTTGAAGAGATACAAACTGCGATCAGGAAGTTGGATAGATTCTTTAGTTTGCGGCATAAAAATTCGTTTATTTGTTCTTGCGAATTTAGCACTCTACCGATTAGAGTGCAAAACCAATTCAGTTACTTCTCCAGCCAAATATATAATATCCTTGCGAATATAATTATTCCTTTATTTTCAATTAGTTATACTATAAACAGTTTGCCAACAACCATGGCTGATAATTACTACCATGGCCTTTTGTTGGCGCCCATACACGGACATGCTAAGTTTGCCACACCAAAATAATAATCGATGGATATGTTTAAACGTATTGCACTCATTACCAACTCCAATGCACCCAAGGTTACAGACACTTTAAATACCTTAATCGCATTTTTGAAAACGCAAGATATTCAAATTGTGTTGGATAAGCGCAGTGCGGCTATATCCACTGATAAGGGCCTACAGACAGCGGATGATGATACCTTAGTGACTCAATGCGATCTGGCCATTGCTATTGGTGGAGACGGCACCATGCTTAAAGCAGCGCATTTGGTATGTAACGATGATGTTCCTCTTTTGGGTATTAATCGTGGTCGCCTGGGTTTTCTGGCGGATATTCCGGCAGATGAAATTCACGAAAATCTCAGCGAAATTTTCAAAGGAAAATATAAAGAAGATGAGCGCTTTCTTCTGCACTGCCAGATTTTGCGAGATGGAAAAGCCATCCTGGAAAGTCTTGCCTTTAATGACATTATTATCCAAAAATGGAACATCGCACGATTGGTAGAATTCGAGACTTATGTTGATGATACCTTCGTACACAAACAACGTTCTGATGGCATGATTGTATCGACACCGACGGGATCAACAGCTTACGCCATGGCAGGTGGTGGACCTATACTTTACCCCTCATTGGATGCACTGGTATTAGTCCCTATTTGTCCGCATACCCTTACGAACAGACCAATTGTTATAGACGGCAATAGCCACATTGAAATCGTTGTTGGTACACGTGAGACTGATCATGCCAGACTTACATGCGATGGTAGGGTTACTGGTGAGCTTGCCCCAGGCGATCGTGTATCTGTTCGTAAAAAAGGAAAAAAAATACGATTACTGCACCCCGCTGATCATGATCATTTCAGTATTCTCCGCGCTAAATTGCAATGGGGTTAGCCCGCATGTTGAAGCATCTTCATATCCGTGATTTTGCCGTTATTGAAGAACTGGAACTTCAATTCGATGATGGTATGACGGTATTTACTGGTGAAACCGGTGCCGGAAAATCCATCATTGTAGATGCATTAGGATTAGTCTTAGGTGATCGGGCTGAAAGCACCATCATCAGAACAAATTGTGAACGCACAGAGATCACTGCCATCTTTGGTTTAGATAACGATTCAACCATTCCTACCCTTCTCAATGAGCAAGATATCAATGTAGATGATGAATTAATGTTAAGACGTATAATCAACCGTGATGGTCGATCACGTGCTTATGTTAATGGCAGTTCAGTTCCAGCACAGTTTCTACGCGATCTTGGTGAACGTATGGTCGATATCTATGGTCAACATGCACATCAATCACTGTTAAAAAGAGATATACAGCGCAATCTGTTGGATAAATTTGGTCAATATGAAAAACAATTAAACCAAACTAAAGATGCGTATACACAATGGCATGAGGCAACCACAGAATTAGCAAAGCTTAGTGGCAACGATGAAGATCGTGATGCACGCCTGGCGTTATTACAATATCAAGTACAAGAACTGGAAGCATTAGATCTTGATCCGGAAAAAATTACTGCACTTGGAGAAGAGCATGCTCGCCTTTCCAATGCCAACCGACTACTGGAGAGCTGTCAGCAATCTTACAATGCCTTATCCGAAGAAGAACATTCAATATTAAGTCGAGTTAATCATCACTTGAATGAATTGCAGGAATTACAACGATTAGACCAGACCTTGTCGTCTATTAATACCATGCTTGAAAGTGCTGCAATCCAGATCAATGAAACAACCGATGAGTTAAGACATTATCTGGATAACCTGGAATTAGATCCAGCCAGGTTAAAAGAAGTAGAAGAAAATATATCTAGCCTGCATGATATTGCACGTAAACACAAAATAAGACCCGAAGAATTATTTTCACATTTAAATCAATTACAAGCTGACTTAAAACTATTACAAGATAGCGAACAACGTTTTACTTATCTTCAACACGTACAAACCGAAGCGCTTGAAAACTACTGGAAAGCCGCTGAAGCATTAAATTCCAGTCGTAAAAAAAGTGCAGGAAACCTTTCCAAGGCCATAACAAAAAAATTGCATGAGCTGGGGATGCCAGGTGGTCAATTCAAGATTGATATACAGGAAATGGATAAAGATAAGCCACATCAGCATGGTATGGATAAAATTGATTACCTTGTTGCGATTAATCCGGGGCAATCATTGCAAGCACTCAGTAGGGTTGCCTCAGGCGGTGAACTGTCACGTATCAGTTTGGCGATTCAGGTCATCGCGAGCAAGGATGAAGGTATACCCACACTGGTATTTGATGAAGTAGATGCGGGTATTGGTGGTGGTGTAGCAGAGATTGTTGGAAATCTTCTGCATAATCTTGCTGAAAAACGTCAGGTCTTTTGCGTTACCCACCTGCCACAAGTTGCTTCATTAAGTGATCATCATCTAATGGTAAATAAATCAACACATGCAAAAACAACTTTAACCCAGGTTATTAATTTAAATAAAGATGAACGTATTGAAGAAATCGCCCGAATGTTAGGCGGCTTAAATATAACAGAACAAACGCGCGCGCACGCAAAGGAGATGTTGAACGCAATATGAAGCGAACCGTGTATTTCGTATTTTATTTCTTATTTTATAAGTCCTTCTTGGGTGTAACATAAAGCACCAAGCTGTGATCTTCAAGCACATATCCATGCTTTTCAGCTATCTCTTTTTGCAGGCGTTCAATCTCTTCATTTTTAAATTCGATTACTTTTCCTGTTTTTAAGCACACCATATGATCGTGATGGCCTCCTTGGTTTAGTTCAAATACAGAATGACCTGAGTCAAAATGATGCCTGATAACCAGTCCAGCTGTTTCAAACTGAGTTAGTACACGATAAACGGTTGCTAAACCTACTTCTTCATCACTTTTTAATAACTCTTTATATACATCTTCAGCACTGAGATGTTTTTGATCTGAATCCTCCAGTATCTGCAGGATCTTGATTCTTGGCAGCGTTGCTTTTAGACCAGCTTTTTTTAGATCGTTTGCTTCCATATTGGTTTCATCGGATAAAGTTTCGCCAAATTTTCTACCAGGTGGGATATGGTCCGCAGTATACCCAAATGACTCACTAATGTCGTGTAATGAACCACACTGCATGGTGCCCTTTGAATAGCATTGCGTTACAATGGAATTTCCCTTACTTTGTTATTCATTGATGCTAAAAAAACTTACCATTTTCGCCATAAGCTTCATGATTTGTGTTGGTTGTGCCAAACATTCGGATGGCTCCTGGAAACCGCCATTAGTTTATCGAGTAGATATACAACAAGGTAATGTTATCGACCAGGCCATGATCAATAAATTAAAACCTGGCATGGACAAAAAGCAAGTCCGTTTTATTATGGGAACACCTTTATTACAGGATCCATTTCACAGTAATCGCTGGGATTATCTCTATAGCTATGAGCCGGGTGGTGGCGAACGGAAGCAACGCCATATCACTTTACATTTTAAAGACGATAAACTTTCGAGAATAACAGGCGATGTTGAAGTATCTTATGCACCGATCACTACCGAAGAAAATATTAAAGGGCAAACTGTTATTGTCCCGTTAGAAGAGCATAAAGAAGGCTTTTTCAGTAAATTATTTGGTAGATCGCCTGAAGCCAAGAGTCAAGAAGTTGAAACAGAAGTAACTGAAACAATACAGGATAGCGCTGAACAACCGGTTGAAACCACACTGACCGAACCAACTGAAGATACGGCACTGACTGATGATGAACAAAAATTAGAACCAACACCGGAAGAAGAAACTGAACCAGATACAGTATTAGAGGCTGAAACTGAAGAACCAATTCCTGAGATACAAAAAGCAGAAGTAAAAGAAGAGAAAGGATTGTTGCGCAGATTTTGGGACAGAGTCACCTCTAGTGAAGAAGATAGCACGGACGAGGATCAAGAAACAGAACGTGATCGACGTGATGCTGAAGTTTTTGAAGGGATAGGTGGGGGACTTTAAGATCCAGATATGGAACTTTAAGAAAAAAATTATTATTTTCTTGAATTTTTTACTCGCCTTCTTCTCGCTTCCATCGGATCTATTTTTAAGGGCCTATAAATTTCGATTCGATCACCTTCTTTTAATAAATCATCAGGCGATTTCAATTTACTGAATATTCCTACTTTATTCTGAGTAAGATCTATATCCGGACATTGCTCCAGGATACCCGAAGCTTCAATCCCCTGCGCAATCGTTGAACCGATAGGTACAGCAACAGATAACAAATATGACTGAGCAGCTGTCGCATAGAGGATTTCAATATTAATATGCTTATCGCTGACCATAAACTTCTTGAGCATGTTTAATGAAAGATGTCACTAATGATTCCATGATTTTGTTAAATGTATTACTTAACGCCAGTTTGAGTAATTTATTTTTAAATTCAAAATCCATATCCAGCGAGATAGTTGAAGATTGTGCGCCTTCGGGTTCAAATTGCCAATGCCCATGCAAATATTTAAACGGTCCTTTTACCAATTGCATTTTTATACTGCGTCCCGGTCGCATCGTATTTTCTGTTGTAAAAGTTTGTTTAATCTTGCCTGCTTTCAATCCAATAGTAGCAGTCAGTTTATGATCGCTGGTATGTAAAATCTGTGCGGTAGTACACCAGGATAAAAAGTCCGGATAGGCTTCAATATTATTGACAAGTGCATACATCTCATCAGCACTATAAGGGACTACTGTCTTCTTATGAATCTCAGTCAAGGTAACTACTTTAATGTATAAAAATCAAAATTTATATTAAACCAATCACATGTAGAAAAATTAATATGACACCAATGGGAGCAATATAGCGAATAACATAATGCCAAGTGTCATAAGCTATTCCTTCTCCCATATCTAATTCTTCAATAGAGGTCTTTTTTGACAGCATCCAGACAGAAAAGATAGCAATCAGTAAACCACCAATTGGCAACATTATATTTGCTGTAATGTAATCCATCATATCGAAATATGTTTTGCCAAATAGCTTCAAGTCTTTCCATATATTAAACGATAGCACCGATCCAATACCTAAAGCCCAAGCAACTAATCCAGCAAGTGCAGATGATTTCGCACGGCTTATTCCCCTATTTTCCACCAACCAGGCCACAGCGGGTTCTAATAAAGATATTGATGATGTCCATGCAGCAAACAATAATAATACAAAGAAACCCGCACCAAAAAACTGGCCATAGGGCATTTGTCCAAATGCAATAGGTAACGTAACAAAGATCAGACCTGCACCACTGCCAGGTTCAAGTCCATATGTAAACACCAACGGAAATATGGCAATCCCTGCCAGGATAGCAACCAATGTATCAGCAAAAGCAATACTCACGGTTGTTTTCAAAATAGAAGCATTTTGTGGCAGATAAGAACCATAAATCATAATCGCACCCATGCCGAGACTAAGACTAAAAAATGCTTGCCCAAGTGCGGCTAGAAACCCTTCAGCAGACAAACTACTAAAATCTGGTTTGAATAAATAGGATAGTCCTTGATTGAATCCATCTGTTGACATTGCATAACCAACCATTAGCAAAAGTAATATAAAAAGTGCAGGCATCAAAAACTTAACGGCTCTTTCTAATCCACTTTTAACACCCATCGAAACCACAATCGTAGTGATTGCCATAAATAATGTATGAAGAATGAATAAGCGTTCCGGATTACTCAATAAATTCTCAAATATGTCACCTATTTCTTCATCTGTGGCAACTGTAAAACTGCCAGAACCGGCACGGAAGATATAATCCAGCGTCCAACCAGCAACCACACTATAGAAAGAGAGAATAAAAAAACCGGCTGCCATACCAAGCCAACCCAAATAGCGCCAGGCTGGATTCAATCCTTCTTCTTTGGCCAGGGTTTGCATGGTATTGATTGGGCTCTGTCGTCCGAGTCGACCCAACATGATCTCGGCCATCATGATAGGAATTCCTACAAACAGGATGCACAATAAATAAACCAACACAAACGCCCCGCCACCGTTTTCACCGGTGAGATACGGAAAGCGCCAGATATTTCCCAAGCCAACTGCCGAACCTGTGGCAGCTAGAAAGAACGCAAAGTGAGATGACCACTGTCCATGAATCGATTTTCGTTTACCTGTCATTATGAATTTCCTGAATGTTTTTATCATTCTGCTGGAAAATCAACTATCTCTCAACACGGTATTCATGGGTACTCCTGCTATAATCTCGCAGCAATCAATACATAACCCGTTCAAAATGGCCAAACAGCAGAAAGCAAAATCAAAAGACAACACCATTGCCCGTAATAAAAAAGCCCGGTATGATTTTTTTATTGAAGAACGGTTCGAGGCCGGGTTGGTACTTGAAGGTTGGGAAGTTAAAAGTCTGCGTGCCGGCCATGCGCAGATAAGAGATAGTTATATTCTTTTAAAAGAGGGCGAAGCTTATTTATTTGGCGCATTGATCACACCCTTGCCCACCGCCTCTACGCACATTCATCCTGATCCTCAACGTAATCGGAAATTACTCCTCCATCGTCGTGAGTTAGGCAAATTAATCGGCGCAGTAGAACGCAAAGGTTATGCATTAATACCCACAGCCCTGTATTGGAAACATGGCCGGGCTAAAGTTGAAATTGGACTCGCTAAAGGCAAGAAAGCACATGATAAACGCGCAACAGAAAAAGACAGGGATTGGCAAAGAGAAAAACAACGTCTTTTCAAGCATAGCTAGCTTCAAACCTTAAAAATCAATCTCTACTTTATATGCTTTTTCTTGTGCTATGTGTTCGCAAGATAGAGAGCGACAAATAAAAGTAGCAATGTAAGATCTTGCATCCCAACTCTCGCAAACATCAATTGCGTTCCATGTTGTTTATCAAACTCACCACATTGAGCCATTGATCCTAAGCCCGTAAGTAGAATAGCGACTGTCAGAAAAAGCGCCAGAATGATAACCATCGTAAGAATACTCATACAAAACTCCTTCCGAAATTGAACTCCGGAAGCATTAACATATACTAAGTCTAGTAAGAACAGGGCTGATTAAATTGACATAGATCAAATAATATCGCCTATAATCACCATTCTCATAAAAACTTTGGGGGAGTACTTGGCTTCTACTTTAAGCAGAATACTTGGAAGGGATGCTAACTGACGTATCTTATATTAATTAAAAACATAA
>CAZCXC010000084.1:0-17643 GCA_964502505.1 uncultured Enterobacteriaceae bacterium | reverse complement strand
ATTATTTTTTAATCTACGCTCAAAGAAGAAACGTCTGTTTATCTTCCGTTAACCAACGGTTCGCGATGATATCGCGGCTACGGTCATCCAATGTGGTAATGGCGTGATGTAATGTTTCCTGATGTTGCCCATCGATCTGTTCAATCTCCAGCTGTTGTTCTGGCCCGATGCGTTGGTCTTCTAAATACAATGCCGGTGTATAACTTTTATCGTCCTCATCTTCATCAAGTGCACCATCAAACGAAGCGTCGTAATTACTCATGCGCTTTTCCATTTCCATCACTTCACTCGGTTTCACACCAAGATCTTTAGCCACGTCATTCACTTCTGCCTGGTTCATCCAGCCCAGACGTTTCTTCTTTGAGCGTAGATTAAAAAATAATTTACGTTGCGCCTTGGTGGTTGCGATTTTTACAACGCGCCAGTGACGTATAATGTATTCATGCATCTCGGCACGGATCCAGTGAACGGCAAATGAAACCAGGCGCACGCCGACTTCCGGATCAAAACGTTTGACCGCCTTCATAAGTCCAATGCTACCTTCCTGGATCAGGTCGGCCTGGGGTAGACCATAGCCGCTGTAGCCTCTTGCCACTTTTACAACGAAACGTAAATGTGCCATGACCAGTTGGCGCGCGGCATCTATATCATCGTCATTTCTGAAACGTTCTGCCAGTGCACGCTCTTGTTCAGCACTGAGCATTGGGATCTTGTTAACGCTCTGGATGTAGAGATCCAGTGATCCGGTGGGCAGGGCTAATTGCATGTTCAAAACATTAGTCACACTATACGCACTCCCTTCATTCTGATATTGCCTATTTTAGCACTCTTGTAAACAGAGTGCTAACCTATTTAACTATATGAAATTTATAGAATATTTTAGGGTGGCTCAATGTCGTTCAGGTGGCGCTGCACAGAAATCCAGGAACCCGCCAGACCGAGAAAGATACCCACACCTAATAAGGCCAGGACATTTTCTAAGGAAAGGCCAAGCAGTTGAAATGAGCTTGAATACAGTTGTGTCAGTTGTGTAACAGGATGTTGTAACAAATGTAAGGAAACACTGATCAAGCACCAGGCAATAATACCGCCGCTCAAGCCATACCAGAATCCGGTATACATAAACGGACGGCGCACAAATCGATCGGTCGCGCCAAATAGTTTAGTTACTTCGATCTCCGAACGACGATTATAGATCGCCATGCGGATGGTATTGCCAATGATCAAAAGCACTGCGAGTGCCAGAAACACGGCAAGGATCATCACCCCACGTTGGATGATCAGGATGATGGAATTCATACGCTTTACCCACATTTGATCATATTGTGCGCGCGCAACTTCTGCTAATGCTTCCAGGTTGACGATCAGTTGTGCATCCCGGTCTGCACTGAGCGATCCTGTTTGCGGTTGTATGAGCAATAATGAGGGCAACGGGTTTTCATCGAGCGCATCAATCGCCTCTGCATAACCTGATGATTGTCGATACTCTTCCAGTGCTGATTCGCGCGAAATAAATTGTGCAGCATCAATCTCATCCCAGCTTGCTAATCGTTCCGCCAATGCCATTGCATTACTATCATCTACATCTTTTTTCAGGAATGCCGTAATTTGTATCGTGCTATCCCAACCAGATGAAACCAGTCGCGCATTTTCCAGGCAAAGATAAAAACCTGCAGGCAATGCCAGCGCAATACCGATTACAGAGGAAGTAAGGAAACTGCTTAACGGTTGTCGACAATACTGACCGAGACTAAAAACAAAGGCCTGTAAATTTTGTATTGCCCATGTTTTTATTAAACGATTCAGCCGTTCGTTATTTTGTTTTACTTTGTTTTTTTGTTTCAAACGTGCACCCATCAATCTTTATCATCCGCAGGGTTTGTCAGGATTCGGCCTTTGTGCAAGACAATAATATGTTTCCGCATCTTTTCTATCATGGCCATTTCGTGGCTTGCAATCAGCACCGTGACGCCGACCTGATTAAATTTTTCAAATAGGCACATGATCTCCCATGACAATGCCGGATCCAGATTGCCCGTCGGTTCATCAGCAAGTAATAATGCCGGACGATGTACAACAGCGCGGGCAATACCGACGCGTTGTTGTTCTCCGCCGGATAACATCAATGGATTGAACCTTTCTTTTTGTAAAAGACCCACTTTGTCCAGTGCTGCATGGACACGACGACTAATTTCATAATGGCCATGGCCTGTAATCACCAATGGCAATGCTACGTTATCGAATACGGTACGATCGGTGAGCAGGCGATGTTCCTGAAACATAAAACCGATATTGCGGCGAAACAGTGGGATTCTACTTCGGCGAACACGATCCAGGTTTTGACTATTTACAATGATTTGTCCGCGTGTGTGTCGTTCAATTAAAGCGATCAATCGTAACAGGGAAGTTTTTCCTGCACCGGAGCGTCCGGCGATAAAAGCCATGGCGCCCTTTTCGATATGCAAATTAATATTTTTTAGTGCATCAACTGCACCTGGATATTGTAAATGAACATTGGTAAATCTAATCATTTGTTAGCAGTGCGTTAACAAAATCAACAGAATTAAATTCCTGTAAATCATCAATTTGTTCACCGACGCCAACATAACGAATGGGGATATTAGTTTCCATGGCAAGTGCAAAGATAATGCCGCCTTTAGCAGTGCCGTCCAGCTTGGTAAGGGTAATGCCTGTCACGCCAATCGCATCATTGAATTGTTTTGTTTGGGCAAGTACATTTTGACCTGCGCCGGCATCAATCACAAGCATACATTCAACTGCAATAGTTTCATCAAACTTTGAGATGGTACGTCGTATCTTGCGTAATTCATCCATCAAATTTTTTTGTGTATGCAATCGTCCGGCAGTATCGGCGATCAACACATCAATATTACGTGCGCGCGCTGCTTGCAGGGCATCATAGATAACAGCAGCGGAATCTGCACCAGTTTGCTGCGCGATGACGGGTACCTGGTTTCTTTCGCCCCAGCTGGCCAGTTGTTCAACTGCGGCCGCGCGAAAGGTATCACCCGCTGCCAACAAGATGCTATGGCCATCAAGTATTAGATGTTTGGCCAGTTTGCCTATACTTGTGGTCTTTCCCGCACCATTCACGCCCACCATTAAAATGACATAAGGCTTGTTTGATACAGGTTTGGGGATAATAAATGGTTGGTTTACCGGTTGCAGAATCTCGCACATCAATTGATTGAGTGTTTCCCTCAATATGGCCGTGTCTTGTTTCTCGCTGCGTTTTAATCTGTCTGACAAGGCATCAATAATTTTAGTAGTTGCATTGATGCCCAGATCGGCAATAAGCAGACGTTCTTCCAATGTCTCCAGAAAACCTTCATCAATGGATTGTTTCCCCAGAAAAAGATCACCCAAACCATCGAGCAAGGTAGATTGGGTACGTTGCAGGCCCTGGCGTAATCTTGTTGCGAGAGATGCTTGCTGTGGTTCTTGTTTTTCTTTTGCTGGTGCAGCTTTAAATCCGAATATCATTTTTAACCAAGCCCGTTTAAAATCTGCGATATCCTATCATTAACGTATAAAGAACTACTAAGCTGATTTATGCTCTAATTGGCTGCCAATTATTGAATCAAATCCCAGCAGACCCTATTGACAAGAAAAAATTAAAAAAATTGGAGAATATGTTGAATCAACTAGCAGTAATAAGATTATTTACCTTTTTTACGCTTTGCTTTGGTAGCGGCCTGATCCAGGCCAATGTTCAGGAATTCAAGCTCGATAATGGACTGAAATTACTTGTTAAGGAAGATCATCGTGCGCCGGTGGTTGTCACACAGGTTTGGTATAAAGTGGGTTCCAGTTATGAGCCTGAAGGCATTACCGGTATTTCACATGCACTGGAACATATGATGTTCAAGGGCACAGAAAAATATCCTGCGGGAGAATTTTCGCGCATCATCTCAGCCAATGGTGGTAGTGATAATGCTTTTACCGGTCAGGATTACACAACTTATTTTCAAACCCTGGAAAAATCCAGGTTGGCCATCAGTCTTGAGTTGGAAGCGGACCGAATGCGTGGCTTAACGTTACCTCCAGAAGATTTCAAGAAAGAAATTGAAGTGGTGATGGAAGAGCGGCGCTTGCGCACGGAAGATAAGCCACAGTCTTATACTTATGAAGTTGCTATGGCGACTACTTTCCAGGTCAGCCCATACCGTCAACCCGTTATTGGCTGGATGCATGATCTGGAAAATATGACGGTAGAAGAATTGCATGATTGGTATGCACAATGGTATGCGCCAAATAATGCGACCCTGGTCATTGTGGGCGATGTTGATGCGAATAAAGTTTATCAATTGGTAAAAAAATATTTCGGACCGTTACAGGAGGGTAAACCAGTTGCGCCTACTGAACGTCCTGAAGTAGCACAACAGGGAATTAAACGCATTACAGTAAAAAGACCGGCAGAACTTCCTTACTTGTTAATGGCGTACAAAACGCCAACGCTAAAAACAGTATTTGCTAATCCTGGTCAAGTCCCGGAGTGGGAACCCTACGCATTAGAAGTTTTGACTGGCATTCTAGATGGCGGCAACAGTGCAAGGTTTGCCAGTCGTCTGGTTCGTGGCAAGGAAATTGCCGCCGCAGTCGGCGCAAGTTACAAATTAATTTCCAGGTTGGATCACTTATTAACGATTTCCGGCACACCAACACAAGGGAAGTCCGTAGAAGAGCTGGAACAAGCAGTAAGGGCAGAGATTAAAGATCTAAAATCAAATCTGGTCGCTGCAGAAGAATTGGAACGCGTAAAAACACAAGTCGTTGCAAATGATATCTATGAAAAAGATTCTATGTTTTATCAAGGCCTGATTATCGGCACATTTGAAACAGTGGGCTTGTCCTGGCAGCATGCCGATGAATATGTCGATAGAGTAAAAGCAGTAACAGCAGAACAAATACAAGCCGTTGCTAAAAAATATCTGGTTGATGATGGGTTGTCTGTTGCCATATTAGATCCACAACCTTTGGACAAAACAAAACAACGAAGATCTGTAAGTGGAGGTGCTCGCCATGGGCACTAGGATTTTACTACTTTGCTTGTTTTTCTATTCCGCAGTTTTATCAGCCAGCCCGCGTATTCAAACCTGGCAAACAGATAACGGCGTAAAAGTTTATTTTGTAGAAGCGCATGAAATACCGATGCTTGATCTACAAGTAGTATTCAATGCGGGTAGTAGTCGTGATCAAGAAAAATCCGGGTTAGCCATGTTAACGAATGGTTTATTAAATGAAGGCGCGGCAGGGATGGATGCTGATGCTATTAGCCAGAATTTTGAAAACCTGGGCGCAATCTATGCTAGCAATACTGGTTATGATTCTTCTTCGGTTAGCCTGCGTAGCTTGACCGATCCAAAAAAATTGCAGCCTGCCTTAATCAATTTAAAACGTGTTATTCAGCAACCTGATTTTCCGGAAGTTGCACTTGAACGATTACGTAAGCAGATATTAATTGGTATACGCCACAAACAACAGTCACCGGGGGCCTTGGCAAAGGATGCGTTTTTTGCGTCTGTATATAGTGGTCATCCTTATGCAATACCAAAAGAAGGCACTGAAGAAACTGTTCAAAAATTAACACGAGAAGATGCAATTGCGTTCCATAAAAAATATTATGTTGCAGCCAATGCAATGGTTGCCATTGTTGGTGCTGTAAGCAGAAAACAGGCAGAACAATTGGTTATAGATTTAACCAAAGATATGCCGACAGGTAAAAAACCACCTGAACTTGTTTCAGTCAATGCACTGACAAAAGCGAAAAATATTAGTATTGAACATCCTTCAACACAAACACATGTTTTAGTTGGACAGCCTGGTGTGATGCGTGGCGATCCAGATTACTTTACATTGTACGTCGGTAATCATGTGCTTGGTGGTGGTGGCATGGTTTCGCGTTTGTTTACTGAAGTTAGAGAAAAACGCGGACTTTCGTATAGTGCATATAGTTATTTTTCGCCCATGAAACAGTTAGGACCATTTACTGCTGGTTTGCAAACAAAAACCGATAAAACGCAACAAGCACTAACAGTGTTGAATGAGCAGATAGAAGAATTTATTAAAAATGGCCCGACTGAAGAAGAACTGGAAGCTTCAAAGAAAAACATTACAGGTGGCTATCCATTACGGATAGACAGTAATAGTAAAATCATTGGTTATCTTGCCGTGATTGGTTTTTATGGGTTACCGCTGGATTATCTGGATACATTTAACAGAAATGTAGAAAATGTGACTATCGAACAAATTAAAAATACTTTTCAACGCAGATTAACACCCGATAAGTTTGTTACGGTGATGGTTGGTCCTGGCGAATCAGAAGGTCAAAAAAGCAACTAAAAAAAGACCAATGGGCAAGATACGCATCATTGGCGGTAGTTGGCGCGGCAGGAAACTAGAGGTATCGAGTGTTACCAATCTAAGACCCACCCCCGATAGAGTCAGGGAAACATTGTTTAACTGGTTACAACCAGTTATTGAAGGATCTCGTTGTCTTGATTTATATGCAGGCACGGGCGCACTTGGTTTCGAAGCAAAATCACGTGGGGCAGCCAGTGTTGTATTTGTTGAACATGATTCATTGTTGGTAAAACAGCTACGAAGTAATATAGATCTATTAAATGCGAAAGATGTTCAAATTGAACAAGCGGATGCACAGCATTGGGTACGGGATACAGAACAGAAATTTGACACCGTTTTTCTTGATCCTCCGTTTGACCAGGGCTTAATAGAAAAGACCTGTGCACTTTTACTGGCACATAATTGCCTGTACCCTAAGGCGTGGGTATATCTTGAGGGAGAAAAAGGAATGCAAGTGCCGACTGATTTTACTGTTAAAAAACAGGGGACTGCTGGCCGTGTCAGCTACATGTTATTGCTGTCTAAATAATGAGTTTAATAATTGAATGAATATCACGGCCATTTATCCTGGTACCTTTGACCCCATCACCAATGGGCATAGCGATATTATTTTGCGCGCAACAAAATTATTTGATCACGTTATTTTTGCGGTGGTAGAAAGCGCAAGCGAATCAACTTTATTCACAGTAGATGAAAGGATAACACTTGCCCGATCAGCTTTATCCGAGATGGGTGATGTTGAAGTTTGTAGTTTTGATAAATTAGTTACTGATTTTGCAAGAGAGAAAAAAGCCAAGGTCATTATTCGTGGTTTGCGTGCGGTTTCTGATTTTGATTATGAATTCCAGATGGCGGGAATGAACAGACGATTGTTTGAGGAGGCTGAAACTGTTTTTCTGACACCTGCTGAAAATTTAAGTTTTATATCCTCAAGTTTGGTCAGGGAGATCGCGTCACTTGGTGGTGATGTGAGCCAATTTGTTCATGCTGATGTACTAATGGCGTTATCAAAAAAATTAAATAAAAACTAGAAGGCAATAAAAATAAAAATTATTGCTGTTGAATATGAAATTTATTTCATTCGCTTTATCTATATTCCTTTTTAGTTACTCTCATATCCTTATTGCTGCGGGTAATAACCCAACAGCAGCCATTGCCACGGCACATCCTTTGGCAACGCGTGCAGGCGAAGAAATACTCAAGCAGGGTGGAAATGCCTTTGATGCAGCTGTTGCAATCACAGCAGTATTAGCTGTTGTTGAACCTTTCAGCTCTGGTTTGGGTGGCGGTGGTTTTTGGTTATTGCATGATGCCGTTGAACAGAGACAAATAATGGTTGATGGTCGAGAGGTTGCACCTATCGCTGCAACTAAAAATATGTATCAAGATAAAAGCGGCCAGATAAAAAAAAGACTGTCAATTAATGGCCCTCTTGCTGCTGGCATTCCCGGTGTGCCTGCTGCGATTGATTTTATTAGTCGGCGTTATGGTAAGTTGACGCTTGAACAAAATCTTAGCCCGGCAATTCGTTATGCTAAGGAAGGTTTTGAAGTAACAAATCGCTATCGAAAACTCACTGGCTTTCGTCTGGATGTCTTACGCACCTATTCTGACGCTGCTGATATTTTTTTACACAATAATGATATTCCCCCACTTGGGTATAAGGTTGTGCAAAAAGATTTAGCGGAAACGTTAACCAAAATAGTAGATCAGGGTGCTATCGGTTTTTATCATGGTGAGGTTGCCAGGAAACTTGTTGAGGGTGTGCGGCATCATGGTGGCATATGGACGCTCGATGATTTGGCGGCTTACCGCATTATTGAACGTAAGCCCATTGTGACCCAGTATCATGATGTACGGGTCATTTCTGCACCACCGCCTTCATCGGGTGGTATTGTTTTGGGCCAGGCGCTAAACATTCTAGAAAATTTCAATCTTTCCGGTTTTGACAGCATTACACGCAAGCATGTCATTATTGAAGCCATGCGCCGTGCTTATCGGGATCGTGCAGATTTTTTAGGTGATCCGGATTTTGTTAAAGTCCCAGTGAAGCGCTTGCTCGATAAAATCTATGCAGAAGGATTAGCTGCCACTATTGAACTGGATCGGGCTACTTCAAGTGAAGAGATCGGGGGAGTATTGGTGAGTGAAAATAAAGGCACCGATACCACACATTTTTCCGTACTGGATAATGAAGGCAATCGGGTCGCAGCCACATTAAGCATTAATTTACCCTTTGGTTCCGGGTTTGTAGCAAAAGGAACAGGGGTCTTATTGAATGATGAGATGGATGATTTTTCCAGCAAGCCCTTAACACCTAATGCCTATGGTCTAGTTGGTGATGAAGCAAACAGTATCGCACCACAGAAACGGCCTTTGTCGAGCATGACGCCAACGTTTCTCGAGACAAAGGATCAAGTCGCTATTCTGGGTACGCCAGGGGGCAGTCGTATCATCAGTATGGTATTGCTCGGTGTATTAGATTTTACCAATGCGAAATTGCCGCAATCCTGGGTTAGTTTACCGCGTTATCATCATCAGTATTATCCGGATGAAGTACAGTTTGAACAAAATGGATTAACAACCATCGAACAAAACCGGTTGCGAGGACTGGGGCATATATTAAAAGAAAAGAATCGTACGTACGGCAATATGCAGGCTATCCTTTGGTATAAGCCCAGAAATCAAAGCTTTGCTGCCAGCGATCCGCGTGGGGAAGGTGAAGCAATTATTGTTTATTAAAACAAAATTTATGAGGGCAACAGAATATCTGAAAATATCCATACAATTAGTTCATATATATAGATTTATATTATTTTAAGTAGTGATGAGTAGCACGACCCAGATCCATAGAAGCAAAAAATATACGGCTTGCCTTATTGCATTTATAGTCGGATTAGTTTTTGCATGTGTGGCTTTTGCAGAAATTTACAAATGGGTTGATGAAAATGGCAGGGTGCATTTTTCTGATGTAGCGCCTGAGGATCAGCCTTATAAAGATATTGAAAAAGAAATAAAATCTAAATTAAATATTTTTCAGGATCATATAAAAGACGACCAAGATAGACTGCAAAGTACTTATATAAATAACTTGCTTTCAGGGGTTCCAGATCAGACAGACTTGTATTTATTGACATTTGCCGGCGATGGCAGACAAAAAGTATTTATGCGTGAATCTTTATATGTTCAGTCATTGTTTGAAGAAAAATATGCGACAAAGGGGCGTTCTTTGGCATTGATAAATCATGCTTCTGCGACATCAAAATATCTGGTTGCTAGCGATGAAAATTTACAGATGGTACTTAATACATTTGGAGAACTCATGGATGAAGAAGATGTGTTGTATTTGTATTTGACTTCCCATGGTTCAAAAGATCATAAATTAGAAGTCAATTTTCCTCCACATGCGGTTAGAGACTTTGGTCCTCATGAAATTAATCGAATGTTAGACCAAGCTAATATCAAGTGGCGAGTGATAGTGGTATCTGCTTGTTACTCAGGTGGTTTTATCGAGCCATTGAAAAATCAGTATACGATGATTGCAACGGCTTCAGATGCTATACACACATCTTTTGGTTGTTCTGATAGTCGTGACTTTACATATTATGGTGAAGCGATCTTTAAGCGTTTGATGAGCAATGGGACAGGTCTTGTCGACGCATTGGATAAGGCTCGGGAAGTTGTACATCAAATGGAAATTGCTCAAAATATAGCTCACCACTCGAATCCTCAATTCTGGAATAATGAATTAATAAAAAACAAGATGGGCCAATTTGAAACTGAAATTATGCATAGGCAATAATTGTTTAACAGCCGGATAAGATTCTGGATACATTAACTTTTCGTTAATCTATTTTTGGCAAGTTGTACAAAAAAAAGTAGAGCGCTGCCCTAGCCTGTCCATTTTTATCAATGAATTACAATTAATACAGGGTTGACCGGCACGATCATAAATTTGTAATTCATGTTGAAAGTAACCCGGTTGACCATCACCATTGACAAAATCACGCAAGGTTGTCCCGCCTTTTTTTAGGGCTTTATTTAGTACTATTTTTATTTCTTTTGATAATCGAGCATAGCGTTCTTTTGAAACTTTGCCTGCCTTGCGTCTTGGATTAATGCCGGCAGCAAATAAAGCTTCGTTGGCATAGATGTTCCCTACACCAACAACAATATGACTGTCCATAATGAAAGTTTTGATTGCTTGAACACGACCTTTTGATTTTGTAAAAAGGCAATCACCATTTAGATCATCACTTAATGGTTCGGGGCCCAGATTACGTAATAATTTATGTTCATTTGGATCAGATTTAGTCCAGAGAATAGAACCAAATCGACGCGGGTCTCTAAAACGTAGGCAACGATCAGAATCAAATACAAAATCAATATGGTCATGTTTTTCTGCAAGAGTTTGTTTTTCAAGAATACGCAGGCTACCTGACATACCAAGGTGTATGAGCATGCAACCTGTTTCTGTGTAAAATAATAGGTATTTAGCTCGACGATCAATTTTGTGAATGGTTTGACCCATTAAATTTTTCTTAAGCTGTTTTGGCACAGGCCAACGCAGACGTGATTCACGCACCACAACATCACTAATAATTTTACCCAGCACATAGGGGGCAACACCTTTGCGTGTAATCTCGACTTCAGGAAGTTCTGGCATGATATTTTATTAAACTCCGGAGCGACTGTGTTTAAAGTCGTGCATAATCTGAACAATGTTTAAGGGGTATCCTCAGTGGTTATTGTTTTATTGTCGGTTCCTGTGTTTTTATTTTCAGCAGGAAATAATTGATCTGCATCATAACTGCTGATGTGATATTGCACATTGAATTCAGGTCGTGCCAGAATTAAATTTGGAAGTGGAGAAACAACAGTAAATTCAATGGCTTGTGTTTGATCTAATTCAATGGTTATTTTTTCTTTTATGTCTTCACCATTGAATTTGCGCACGGTTATAGCTTCAGCATTACGCCAGGCATTGAGTACAGCGATAATATCATCGGTGCCAATATCCATGTTTGGATCAATCTTCCAAATGCCATCAACAAGCTGAATATCATGCTCGAGCAAATGCAATGCTTTTATGTTGCTTTCTTCAGGAATTAATTTAGGATTGATAAAAAAGCTCGCATTTGTTAACAGTTGTTGATAAAGACTGTCATTTATTAAATGTACTATATTGTTTAAAAGCACATAACGTAGTTTATCTTTACCAATTGGGCTGGTATCTCCAAAATCAATCTTTGTATCATCAAATTGTATTGAAACGATAGGATCATCCAGCAAGAATCGGTTTAACTCAACATCGTTACTGTCAAGTTGTGTGTAGCTATGCGCCTGTAGCAATTTTAATATTGTATTAATACGCATATTATTAGCAGCAATATCGTAAGGTGTTTGTATCATCCATTGATTACCTTGTTTGCTAAAATATATTTCTTCGAGATCGCGCCTGATAATTTTTATTTTATTTATGCTATTTGGATCGAGAAAGGTGAGCACAATATCTTGTTCGTTAACGTCATTTGTTGTGCGGGAAAGAAATAACACTAACCCGATCACGACCAGGAATAAAAAGAGATTAAGTAACAGGCGCGAACGCATAGTAGCGATTACAATCTTCTTCTACGCCACCAAATAGTCATGCCTAAACTCAGGAGTGATAGCGGCAAAACAATTAAAAAGCCAAAACCGATAATGCCTGAAGCTATAGGTGATAACACAAGGTTCGTGTCGCGTGCAATGCGTGCTGGAATAGATATAAAATCGTCATCACTGCTCAACCAGTTAATGATTCTAATGCCCAATTCCAGATTGCCACTATTTTCCAGGTAAGTATTCGATAGAAAATCACCATCGCCCAATATAATTATACGTTGTTGTTTGGTGATAATCTCGCCATCATCATTCTCAATTTCAACTTCCCGCTCTAGGCTAATACCAAGTTCTAAAGGGCCGCGCCGATCGGTTGCTTCGTCAAAGCCGACTTCACCACTCAACTCCCCTGTTTCAAGCCAGGTATGGTTTCCAGTACTCAATAGAGATTTGAGTTGCCAATTTTCATTTGCATTAATTTGAATGGCTGTTGCTGAAGGAAAAAAAACGGTGTAGAGGAATTTATTTGTAGCTGCATGTGGTGGGAACATGCTCTCTGTTATCAACACAATGGTTGGGTCGTCAAGACCAATAAACTTTCCGGCAAAATCAATAATTGTTCCTGGCTGTGGTTGCATTGATAGTGTTTCAGCAACAGGCTCAAGGCCATGAATATCGCCTGGATCCAACAGCCAGAGTAAATTGCCGCCGCGTTTAATATAATCAAGTATAAGTGCGTTTTCTCCAGGCAAATAATTTGTTTGTGGCCCTGCTATAATCAGCGTGCGCGTATTTTCTGGAACAGATTGAATATTCGCTAAATTGATGGGTTGTACTCTAAAACCTCGATTATTTAGATGTTGTACCCACGATCCCAAATCATGGTTCGCTTTGCCAAGCGGATTACGTTCGCCATGCCCTTTGACAAACGCTAACCAATGTTCAGCATCACGTGCCAGCCGTTGTAGTGCATTACTAAAAGCTTCCTCATTATAAAACCTTTTAATATTTTCTATACGCCCCTGATAACGGGCTACTAATTCAATAGGTTCAGTTATACCTAAGTTGCGAACTTCATCGGGTACCGCAACAGGATTAATAAAATGTAATACAATATCCGGTTTAACTCGTTGGTAGCGACCAACAATCTTTTTTACTGCGTCGCGAATGTTCCCTTCTTCAAGTGCATAAGCAGTGATTTCAATTTGCTCGGGCATGCGTGCAAGTACTTCCTTGCTTGTATCAGACAAGGTATGGCGCCCAGTTTGGGTCCAGTCCATTTCCAGTGAATATCGCGTGCTTAACCATCCAAGCAAACCAGCAAGACAAATGATCAACAACATCATAAGGTAGCTGTTCATGCGTGAATGTAAGCGTGATTTAGCAGTGATCTTCATAACATTTTATTGATGCAGTCGATCACCATCCAATCGCCAAATACTCAGGACAACGAAGACTGTAGTTACAAGTAGGTAATAAATAATATCAATTGAGTTAAATATTCCGTTAAGCAAGTTGTTATAGTGATTTAACAAAGACAAGTAAGATATAAATGCCATTGTTATTTCTGATCCTGTATTGGCTGCCAGATTAAGTATCCACAACACAATCAAAACGCCAAATGTTGTTATTGCAGCGACTGACACCTGATTGGTGAGTGTTGAAACAAACATGCCAATAGCAGCGAACGATGCCATCAACAAAAAAAGTCCAAGCAAACCTGAACATAGGTGACCGAAATCAAGTTGCGTTCCTAAATAGAGGGAGAATGGCATGAGTGCAATTAATGCGAGCATTATTAACAGGAAATAAAGCGTGCCAAGATATTTCCCCAACACGAGTTCGGTAATAGTGACAGGTGAAGAAAATAATAATTTTATGGTGCCGGTCCCTCGTTCTTCACTAAACAAGCGCATGGTAATAAAAGGCGTGACCATTAAAATAATAATTCCAGCTATTTGTAATAAACCGGCAACTACAATCTCAGTCAGGCCACGACCGGCATACCAAGGAGAGGGGCTCATAAACTGGTTTAAAAGAATTAGAAAAAATAGTGCGAGTAAAAATTGAACAACAGCCAGGATGACCCATGCTAATGGAGATTTAAACATGCGTCTTAGTTCGTGGTTTGCTATATGAATAATGTTCATTATGTTTCGCTAGTATTCTTTTGCTGAGAAAGCTGGCTTAATTCACCACGCGTTAATCTTACAAAAACATCTTCCAATGAATCTATTTCCGGTATCATTTCGAATAACCCCCAGCAAGAACTTGAAGACTGTTGCGTTATTTTATCAACAACATCAGATTCAAAATCACACCTTATATGGAAATGCTGCTCATCGACTTGTTCAACAATTTCTACCCCATCAATTTTCATAATTGTTTCTAGTGATGGTGGTTTTTTAAAAGCAATAATCAGCGATAATTTTGTTATGTCTTTTTGCAAGCTATCCAGGGGTTGATCCAAAACCAACCTCCCTTCATTTATAATCAGCACGCGGTCACAAACAGTTTGAACTTCAGGTAAGATATGTGTTGATAAAATTACACTGTGATCATTACCTAGTTCAATAATCAGATCTCTAATTTCCAGAATCTGATTTGGATCCAGCCCGGCAGTTGGTTCATCCAGGATAACAACAGCAGGCGAATGTATAATTGCTTGTGCAATACCAATACGTTGCTGATAACCTTTTGACAGGTTTATTATCAGTCGTTTGCCAACATCATCAAGACCACAGCGTTGTTTACAATTATTAACAGCTTCATACAATTGTGATCTTTTGAGTCCGCGCAAACGCGCTGCATAGTACAAATATTCATCTACACTGAGGTCTAGATAGAGAGGTGGATGTTCGGGTAAAAAACCAATATGGGACTTAGCTGATCTGGCCTGCTCGATAATATCAAACCCGGCGATACTGATTGCACCGCTACTTGCAGCTAATACGCCGCTGATCATTTGCATGGTTGTTGTTTTGCCAGCGCCATTAGGCCCAAGAAAACCAAGTACTTCGCCACGATGGACATTGAAGCTAATATTATCCACGGCACAGTAATCGCCATAATAACGGGATACTTGTTCAACTGAGATTAAAATATTCTCATCCATCGCGCAGCTATTATTCTGATTAACAGGGGACTTGCAAGTAAAGGTCGAAAAATATTCATATTACTCGGTATTGATATCGGCGACATATATACGGATTCTGTCCATTTCAATGGGTATTTTTTGCGTATGCATAAGGTGTTATTTACACCAGATGCGCCAGATCGGGCCATATTGCAAGGCATGAAGGAGAAAGTAGAATCTTTGGCCATGATCAGCCTGTTCATATATGGCAACGGGATCAACTGGCGGTGGAACAGCACATTACAGGTCCTGTGATAATTATGGATTATACTTCAACTACTTATGTTGCAAAAAGTGACAATGCAAACATGATCGTATCGGCAATTTGCTGTTGGAGTCACTAAGTTATTAATGATTAATAGATATATATCCTCTGTTTAGTTAGCATGCAGTTAGGTTCAATACGAGGGGTTACACATAAATGATATACGGTCTCTGGGACATGCCTTGGTGGGGTTATATTGTAGTGGCATTGACCCTGACACATATAACTATCGCGTCAGTCACAATTTATCTACATCGACACCAGACACACAGGGCAATAGATTTACATCCAGTAGTGAGTCATTTTTTTCGTTTTTGGCTGTGGCTTACGACAGGCATGATCACGATAGAATGGGTAGCAATCCATCGCAAACATCACGCCAAGGTAGAAACCGAAGATGACCCTCACAGCCCGCAAGATTTAGGCATTTATAAAGTAATGCTGGAAGGTGCAGAGCTATACAAACTTGAAGCGAATAATACAAAAACATTGGAAGATTATGGCCATGAAACGCCAGAAGACTGGTTAGAACGTAATGTTTATCAACATAATAATTATGGTATCGCACTAATGTTATTGCTGAACTTTGTTTTATTCGGGTTTATCGGCATAAGCATCTGGGCAATACAAATGGCCTGGATCCCCTTTTTTGCCGCAGGCGTTGTTAATGGTATGGGGCACTGGCGCGGTTATCGGAATTTTGAATCTCAAGACGCATCCACCAATATTGTTCCCTGGGGCATTTTGATTGGTGGCGAAGAGTTGCATAACAATCACCATGCTTTCGCCAGTTCGGCAAAATTTTCAAGTAAATGGTGGGAGTTTGATTTGGGTTGGGGCTATATAAAGATATTGCAGGTATTAGGTTTTGCACAAATTAAAAAAATTGCACCAGAATTAGTTATAGATCAGGAGAAACTGGAAATAGATCTGGATACAGTAAGTGCAGTGATCACAAATCGGCTGCATATACTGTCACGTTATGCTAAAAATGTTGTAGCACGTGTTTATAGAGATGAGAAAGTAAAAGCAAATGTAACGAGCAAAAGACTGTTGCGACGCGGCAGAAGGTTTATTATCAGAGCAGAGGCATGTATGGATGCCAAGGCACAGCATAATCTAAATGAATTGTTAAAGCATAATCAAACCATGGAAGTGGTTTATGAATATAAACAACGACTGCAAGCTTTATGGACTGAGAAGTCTGCAACACAGGAAAATCTGATGCAGGCACTACAGGAGTGGTGTCAACAAGCTGAGGAAACCGGGATTGAAGCATTGCAGGAGTTTGCAATGAGTATTCGCACATACACATTAAAATCTGCCTAAATTTTTTATTTGTAAATAAAAAACCCGCTTTTGGCGGGTCTTTTTAATTCTTTAACAATAAAAATTATTTTATTTTAGCTTCTTTGTAGATCACATGTTTGCGTATAACAGGATCGTATTTTTTCATTTCGATTTTGTCTGGCATGGTACGTTTATTTTTAGCTGTTGTGTAATAGTGACCAGTGCCAGCAGAAGAAACGAGTTTGATTTTATCACGCATGGTTTTGTTCCTGAGAGTTACCTAGACTTTAACGCCTTTTGCACGAATATCGGTCAAAACCTGGTCGATCCCTTTTTTATCGATGATACGCAGGCCCTGGCCACTGACGCGTAATTTAACCCAGCGGCTTTCGCTTTCAACCCAAAACCGGCGACTGTGCAAGTTAGGCAAAAAACGACGTCTCGTCTTATTATGGGCGTGAGAGACATTATTTCCAGCCATTGGGCGTTTCCCGGTAACCTGACATATTCGAGACATTGTTTTTAATTCACGTATTAAAAAAGAGCGCGGATTTTACCTGGAAAACAGCCTTGATCCAAGTGATTGGGAGTTAAATCATGCCTTGCTCAGCCATTGATACAGCACAATTATCACCAATAATGAAGTGGTCCAGCACTCGGATATCGACTATTTCAAGCGCCTGCTTCAGCTTTTGTGTCAGTTGCTGGTCAGCTTTACTAGGCTCTGCCACGCCAGATGGGTGGTTATGGGCAAAATCAGTAACCAGTTATGAAAAAAAGTTAAAGATGTTTCCATTTACTATATGAAAAATTAACCGTTACGAACGTCCGCTATCGGCCAAAAGCGGACACTCGCATCAGTGTTGTCCGCCGTATCATCGTATGTATGACTGATGAAATAAGTTGAATAAACTCTGATATTCATCGTACTGACATTGTAAAATTAGATCACCAAATAGCAGCATAT
>CAZCXC010000083.1:0-7345 GCA_964502505.1 uncultured Enterobacteriaceae bacterium | reverse complement strand
AATCCTCAAATTGCCTTATTGGATATACGCCTGGGGGATGATAGTGGTATAAATTTATTACGGGTATTTATTGAACAATTCCCAAATATCCTCTGCACCATGTTAACAGCATATGCAAATACGGATACTGCAATTGAATGTCTGCGGCTTGGTGCCTATGACTATTTGCGCAAACCAATACAGCCAAATGTCTTATTTTCAGTAATAAATCGCAGTCTTGAAAAATCGAAATTATTTCATGACAATGAAAACACAAAAAAAAGCACTGCAAGAAAATGAAAAAAAAATATCGTAAACTAGTTCAATCTGCACCCTATTGTATTCATCAAATGGATCTTGCCGGTAATATCACCTCAATGAATGACACTGGCTTAATCATGCTTGGTATAAATAGCGAAGATGAAGTAATCGATCGGCCTATTTTTTCTCTTTTCTCCAAAGAAGATCGTGACTGGGTAGGTGAATTGTTTACGGATGCTAAGAAAGGGAAATTTTCAGAATTTGAATATACAGGCAAAAACGGTAAATTATATCTCTCTTCATTTGTTCCGATTACTGATACTGGTAGCCAAATAACTAATATAATGAGTATTACGCAGGATATAACTGAACGTAGACAGTCTGAAGCAAAATTGAATGATGCAAATATTGCCTTAATTAATAGTCAACAAAAGTTTCAGGATTTATTGACCAATATTCCCGGTGCCATCTATCGTTGTGAATATGACTCTGACTTGACGATGGAATATATCAGTCCAATGATCAGAGAAATTAGTGGTTATTCAGAAAAAGATTTTATACATAACAAAAAAAGAACATATGCCAGCATTACCCATCCAGATGATCAACAAATAGTTAAAGATGCTGTCATGGCAGGTGTTGAAAAACATGAGCCCTATGCCATTAATTATAGAATAATTCACAAAAACAAAGAAATAAGATGGGTTTATGAGAAGGGGCAGGCTCTCTACGATAGTGAGGGCAATGTAGTTTACCTTGATGGTGCTATATTTGATAATACCGAATCACATGAATTATCAGAACAACTTTCTTATCAGGCAAGCCATGACACACTCACTGGATTAGTAAACAGGAGAGAATTTGAGAAGCGTTTGAAAAGAATATTGAGCACCACCCGTATAGAAAAATCAGAACATGCATTACTCTACCTCGATCTGGATCAGTTCAAAGTGGTAAATGATACATGTGGCCATGTTGCCGGCGATGAACTGCTCCACCAATTAGGTATTTTGCTGAACAATAAAGTCAGGAAAAGAGACACTATAGCAAGATTAGGTGGTGATGAATTTGGGGTCTTGATGGAACATTGCTCTCTTAAACAGGCAAAGCGGGTCGCTGAAAAACTGCGTAAAACAATCGATAAATACAGGTTCTTGTGGGAGGATAAACATTTTAATATTGGCGTAAGTATCGGATTAGTCACCATTGATGAAACTTTAGGTGATGTAACAGATATTCTAAAAAATGCAGACGCAGCATGCTATGCAGCAAAAGAACAAGGAAGAAATCGTATCCACCTCTATCATGTCGATGATGAACAATTGTCGAAACTACATGGGGAAATGCAGTGGGTGTCACAAATAAATCAAGCATTGGAAGAAGATAGATTTTCTATTGTATATCAAAAAATTATACCACTAACTAAAGGTAGTAATTTCAATAAAAACAAGTTTTATGAATTATTCATTAACATGAACTTAAATGGTGAAATTATATCACCAGGTAAATTTCTACCAGCTGCTGAGCGTTACGGTATAGTACCTAAAATAGATCGCTGGATGATTCATTCATCATTTGATTTCTTTGTTAAGAATCGACCAATTCTTGATTCGATTTACAAAATTTCTATCAATCTATCGGGACATTCATTAAGTGATGATACATTTCTACAGTTTATAATTGATAACTTTGATGAGTCTGGCATGCCAGCAGATAAAATTTGTTTTGAATTTACAGAAACAGCGGCAATAGCTAATTTAGCCAAGGTCAATATCTTCATTGAAAAACTGAGAGCTATTGGTTGTATGTTTGCATTAGACGACTTTGGTAGTGGTCTATCATCTTTTGCATATTTGAAAACACTATCAGTTGATTTCTTAAAAATAGATGGCTTTTTTATTAAGGACATTAATGATGATCCGATTGATTACGCAATGGTCAAATCCATTAATGAAATAGGACATGAAATGGGGATACAAACTATAGCTGAATTTGTTGAAACAAAGCAAATTCTTGAAAAATTGAAAGATCTTAAAGTAGATTATGCGCAAGGTTATTATTTAGGTAAACCAGAACCACTATTTGAAATTACAGGTTATTAAATTAGTACTCCTGCTCGTCTTCCATATACTCAATATAAGTAAGAATATTCAAATGTAGTATCCTTACGGTAACTCAGTCAAGATCTGCTCAATTGGTTTACGAGAAATATTTGGTACCACTTCAGCATAACCATACCAAAATAAACCAACTACAGTTTCAAGCTCGGGGTTAACCCGTATAAGATCATAAAATCGTTGATCCTTTATCACATTGCCGGTATTCCATTTAACGCCAACCCCTTCCTGCCAAAGAGACAACATCATATTCTGCGCAGCACAGCAGCAAGCAGCGTAATCTTCTTGAGCCCTAATCTGATCATCTGAACTCACACAGGTAAGTACTAGCCAACCTGGTACTTTAGACCAACGATCAAATTTAATCTTCGCTGCCTTTTCACCATTCTTATCTTTCACTAATTCCGCATTGAGTTTCACTATAGCTTCTGATGTTTCAGGACCCAACAGATAAAAATGCCAAGGTTGTGATAAATAATGGTTCGGTGCCCATCGTGCACTCTCAATCGCATTGAGAATAACTGCCTTTTCCGGCAATTGACCTGGTTTAAACTGGTGAATGGTTCGTCGTTTGCTGATTATTAGATTAATTTGGGATCTATTTTTTTGGTCCACAAAATTTATTCCTCCGCTTAAGCAATACTTAATATTAAAAAATAGATTAATATCATTAAGGAACATCCTGCATTTTCTTGATTTGAATTTTCTTTAATAACTCATGCAATTCTTTTTTCTTCTTACTGTCTTCTTTAGCATATTGTAAAATTTCATTCACATAATCTTCAGCAAGCTCATAGTCTTTGTCCTTAATAGCTTTTTTAATATTACCTTCAACTTTTTTTGCCAATCTGCGCATTTCTCGACGTGCCTGTAAATCATCTGGATTCTGAATAACGCGATCTCGTGTTTCTTTTATAGCTTGCCGTTCTGATTCTGGTACGAGCGATTGATCTTCTTTTGTTACAGGCTCTGGGAGGGTATCCACAGTAGATTTTGTATCCACTTCTGGCGAAATAGCTTTGGCACGATTCCGCTCTATAGCACCATCAAGACGTTTTTTCGCAGCCGACAAGCCGCTATGTTCAGGATTTACATGTTCTCCTTTATGTAAATAATTATGTGCTGTCGGTATGTTATTGTCGATTAATGCATGATCCATTAGCTCAATATATTCATCCACAACGCGATCAATGCCATTCACCGCGTTTATATTACCGGGATCAAGTGCCAGAACAGAACGATATTTCTCTACTGCATTATTTCCTGCGGGTGTTGTCAAGCGAAGTTCTTTTAAATTTTGTTCAGCCCCTGCCAGTAATTCTTCAATCTTTTTAATCTTTTCAGCCTCTGCATCAATATATTCATTTTTCGATCCAGTCACTGGCTCTATGGTCGCTGTTGGTTCATCAGCCGGTTGTTCTATTATTGATTCAGACTGATTTTCTTCTGTTGCTTCCTTTTCTTTCTTCTTGTCCCCATCAGTTAATATGCCTAATATGATGAGTACAACCAAAAGTATAGCGCCCCACTTCAATAATTTTTTAACAGTACGATAAAGCTTGTCTAATAAACGATTAAAAAATGAAAGTTTAGTCTCCTGATCAACCTGAACGTCTTTTGCTGCGACTGCAACTGTCTCTACCTCACTTCCAGTAACGTCATCCGTAAGATTGGAGTTGACTATTTCTGTTGTTTCCTTTGAAGGCAAATATTTACCAGCAAAATCCTGCCGCCAATCAGCAATAGTTTGTGGCCGATGTTCTGGTTTGAATGCAAGTGCATGATCAATAGCCTGAAGAAAATGATCTGAATATTTGCCCTGGGCTATCTCTAACGCAGGCACATAAATATCTTTTTCAGTATGTAAAATTGCTTCACTTCGATCCATTGATCCAGAAGGCGCAATCCCTGCAACAGATCGATACAGGGTTGCACCCAGGCCATAAATATCCGTCCAGGGACCTTGTTTATTACTTTTACTAACATACTGTTCAAACGGTGCATAACCGGGTGATACCATCGTGGTTAAAGTTCTTGTTTGCTCGCTCAAGGACTGGCGTGCCGATCCAAAATCCAACAACACCGGACTACTATCTTCACGTACATAAATATTCGCAGGTTTAATATCACGGTGAATAAAGTTAGCCGCGTGCACTGCTTCCAAACCGTCTAATATGGGAAGCAAAATTTTATTCAGTTCTTCTTCTTCCAGAGTTTTCTTTTCCTTAAGAATCTCATGCATAACTCTGCCATGCTCAAATTCCATGACCATGTATGCAGTATTGTTTTCAGGAAATACAGCAAGCACGCGAACAATATTTGGATGTTTAAATTTTGCGAGCGTTTGTGCCTCACTCATAAACCGATCCAATCCCCAGGTAAATTGTTCTCCGTGCTCACCCGATACGGGTTGAATCGAGGCATCACCATCACGTACTGCTAACTCGACTGGTAGATATTCTTTAATTGCAACGAGTTGGTCTAGATTAGTATCTTCAGCCAGATAAGTAATACCAAATCCACCCTGCCCTAATATTTTTTTGATCCTATACCAGTGCAAACGATAACCTGACTGCAACGAATTACGATGCTTTTCCATTCTATTTTTTATTTCTTATTCATTCACTAATACAGCGGCACCTTGTAGCTCACCCTGTCGTAATTTGTTCAGTGCAATATTTGCGTCTTCCAATGTAAATGTAGTTGTTTCTGTTTTAACAGGAATTTTTTCAGCTAATGCAAAAAACTCTTCACCATCCTTTCGGGTTAAATTAGCTACAGATTTAATACTGCGTTCACCCCAAAGTATATTGTAAGGAAACGTTGGTATATCACTCATGTGAATCCCGGCACATATTACAATACCACCTTTTCTTAATGACCTTAACGCAGCTGGCACTAAATCACCGACAGGAGCATAAATAATTGCTGCATCTAGTAACTCGGGAGGGGGTTGATTAGCATCTCCGACCCAAACTGCGCCCAGATCCTTTGCAAAACTTTGACTTGCTTTATCGCCCGACCGCGTGAAAGCATAAATATCACGTCCTTCGTATCGAGCAATCTGAATAGTAATATGGGCTGCTGCACCAAACCCATACAGACCCAATCGTTTCGGATCACCGGTCATCTTATAAGAACGATAACCAATTAAGCCGGCACATAGTAGAGGCGCTGCTTCAATGTCAGTCATGGCATCTGGTAATCCAAAGACATAGCGTTGATGCGCAACAGTATATTCAGCATAACCCCCATCAATTTGGTAACCAGTAAACTGTGCAAAATCACAGAGATTTTCCGCTCCCTGTTGGCAATAAAGACATTGCCCACAGGTAAAACCTAACCAGGGTACACCGACACGGTCACCAATATTTAAATTTTTAACACTTCCACCAATAGCAACAATTTCACCAACAATTTCGTGCCCTGGAATAAGTGGTAATTTAGGTTTTGTTAAATCACCGTCACACACATGTAGATCAGTACGACACACCGCACACACATTAACCTTGATGAGTACTTGATCTGCACTGTATTCAGGTTGAGTTTTCTCTTGCAGGACAAGTGGTTCACCTTGTTTGTCTAACACCATCGCCTTCATTCAATTATCTCCATTAGTAATAATGTCATTTTAAGCTGTTGCCGAGAGAAAAACGATTACTTAAATTTTATCAAACCCATTGGAAAGCTATAATAAGAAATATAGCCAAAGAAAAACCAAATAGTCAGAAAAAACTATAGATGTTTAGAAAAAGCTATGCAGTTTATTCCTGATATAAACGATGCTATGTTTTCATAATAAAATAACCACTGATATTTTATAAAAAACATCCCAACCATAACAAATACCTCATTCATGGTTATTTAAATAAATCATCCAAATTTGCCTTTGCCTTATCTGCTTTTGATAAATTATCCGATTTTTCATCTTGTTCCAGTCCAAACATTGTATTGAGTTCAGATAATGACTGCCCTGTTTTTGAATTTTCCTTTTTGTGACAGGCGCCCGACACAGGTTTGAAATAATCACAAAAGTTGGCACGTTCTTTTTCCTTGACATAATCGGCAATGGGTTCCTGACATTGATCTGCAATATGTGGATCAAAAAAGCAGCATAACTTACACACATGTAATTGTGCGTGACACAATTTGCACTCAACTTCACGGCTGAGTGGCATGGGTAAATCTTCTATTGATTCACCGCATTTCCAACAAACTAATACATCGCCCATAAATAAATAGTTTTAACCAATAAAAGTAAAATTAATTTTTTGCCAAATAATTATACAACCACGCGAATATCATACCGGCAATACCTGCATCAACCACACCATACAGAGAACTGACAATAATTCCCGTCACTCCCGTTCCAGTTTCATAACCTGGATAAATTGAACTTACGACATTTAAAAATTCAGCGCCATAAGCTGGCCAAATCAAGTTGGCGACACCTACGAATACCAATGCGAAACCCCAAAATATTGCAGCCGTTATTGCAAATGCTTTAACTGATAATTTCATAATTTCCTCCTCGTGCATATTGCCCAATTAAAGATTGGCATCCCTGCCAATCATAAATCAGAATTTATTGCATCGCGTACAAAATTGTACATTTTCATGCAATGAACTCGTTCCTATTTTAAGATGATTGAGTCCATACAATTCATCTAATAAACGACCTTGATAATTAAATGTATAAATTACTTGCTTTATAGCATCAATCACCAACCGTGGTTGATCTAGATGAATATGATGACCACTTTGATTCGCAATGTATTGGACATAATGCAGACCTTGCATAGCCAATTCACTTTGTAGATCAAACCAGAGCTTTTCCATTAAATCACCGCGATGATCTTTAGGCCACACGCGCCTACCTCTTGTTAGCACAATAAGCGGTATCTCAGGCAATGCACCAGCAATCTTTACTTCCAAGGCACTTTGTCGAAAATGTAAATATTCACTAGCCATTGCCTGACGCATCGCTG